>CAZFON010000185.1:0-4325 GCA_964520185.1 uncultured Planctomycetales bacterium
CCTTACGTAAAACCAGGTGATGATGGCCAAAATCAAGGACACTAATTTCAATACTAAATTCGAAACAAGCCAGTTTTTCATAAAGTCTTCTTTACAGGTTCAAGGATTTGGGTTACGACCCTCTTGAAGCTTTCCTCATTATATACGGCGATAAAATGCCCCTCAAAGGCAAGGCTGATCTCCCCGGTCTCTTCCGATACCAACACGATCAGGGCGTCCGTATGCTCGCTCAAACCCAGCGCCGCACGATGGCGGGTGCCCACTGTCTTATCCATTTTAAGAGAGTCAGACAAAGGAAAAAGGCAGGAGCTGGCAGCCACACGTTCTCCCCTGATCACCACACCGCCGTCATGCAAGGGCGTATTGGGCATAAAAATGCTTTGCAGTAACGACGAGGAGACCTTGCCGTCAATGGGGATGCCGCTTTCCACATACAGGTCCAATTTTGTTTCGCGCTCGATGGCGATCAGGCAGCCGTGTTTGCGTTTAGACAAACGGAAAACCGTATCACAGATCTCGTCGATAAGGGCCTTGATCTCAGGCCCTCCAAGGGAAATAGTGAACAAATGCTGCTGGCCTAACCTCGCCAAACCCGAACGCAATTCCTGTTGGAAAATGACCACAATGATAATGATCCATACGGAGAAAAAATTCCTCAGAAGCCAATCAAGGACTTCAAATTTTAAAAAATGCGAAACGGCAAGAGCGATGATCAAATACGTGATGCCTCTTAATACCTGAAAAGCACGCGTGCCTTCAAAGAACAATAAGATCCGGTAGAAAACCGTCCATAAAATGGCGATTTCAACCACGGCCTTGAGGATGGTAATAGCTATATCAGGGATGTGCATTAAGGATTGCATCTGTCACCTTCAGCGTATCTTTGATCGCTGCCACATCATGGACACGAACGATGTGCGCGCCTTTCATGACCCCGGCGACAACACTGGCCGCTGTGCCCATAAGCCGGCCTTTGACGTCCTGGTCCAATATCTTGCCTATAAATGATTTGCGCGAAGTCCCGACCAGTATAGGAAGGCGCAAAACATTAAATTCCTCCAAACGATCGATCAGCATCAGGTTCTGCTCAAAGCTCTTGGCAAAACCAAAGCCGGGATCAATGATAAGCCTTTCTTTCTTTATACCAATTGCCAGGCATTTTTCAACCGATATTTGTATTTCCTTGATGACATCCGCGACCAGATCTTTGTAGCGGGTATATTTTTGCATGGTGGAAGGATCCCCCCGCATATGCATAACGACCAGAACGGCACGATAATCACGAACCATTTTTAAAAAACGGGTGTTCTGCCTGCCACCTTTGATGTTATTGACAATACAGGCACCCGCATCAAGGGCACGGCAAGCCACTTCCATCTTGGAAGTATCTACTGAAATAGGGACCTTGGACTGTCGTGCTAAAGCCTCAACCACCGGGACCACACGCTGGATCTCTTCTTTAAGGCTTATGCCATTCGACCCGGGCCGGGTGGACTCTCCGCCGATATCAAGGATGTCCGCGCCCTCTCGGATGAGTTTGCGGGCAAAACGCAGCGCAGCTTGTCTATTGACTTTGCCGCTTTTGTGAGGATTGAATCTCCCGTCCCCGCTAAATGAATCCGGGGTGCAATTAAGCACACCCATGATCTTTGTTTCATGCCCCAAACTCAAAGTAATATCGCGGGCATGCAGATCATAGGAGATCCTGTTCATGGGTTCGGGGGTGTGTCTGAATGAAGATTGAGCTTATGTTCAGGAAGCATCAACAGGACCCTGGCTTCTTCGATGTCAATGGTCTCTTTTTCGATCAGGCGCTTGGCCAGAATGTCCATTTTATCACGGTGATCAAGCAAAAGTTTCTTGGCTTTCTCATATGAATCGTGCACGAGATTTTGTATTTCCTCATCGACCTTACGGGCTGTTTCTTCGCTGTAATCCTTTTCATTGAACAGATCACGGCCCAAGAACATTTGCTGGGTTTGTTTCCCGTACGCCAATTTATCAAGTTTATCGCTCATGCCGTACTGGCAGACCATGCTGCGGGCGATCTCAGAGACCTTTTGAAGGTCATTGGATACGCCGGTCGTTGTATCATCCATATAAATTTCTTCACCCACCATACCGCCCAAAAGGACAACCATCATCCCCTTTAACTCTTTCTTGGACATATAATGCTTGTCTTCTTTGGGCGGCGTCAAGGTATAGCCGCCTGCCATTCCGCGGGGAATGATAGATACCTTTGTAAAGGTGTCCACTTCATCGATGAGCAGGGACAATAAAGCATGTCCCGCCTCATGATAAGCGGTCATTTCTTTCTCTTTTTTGGAGGTCACGTGACTTTTTTTCTCCGGCCCCATGGTCACACGTTCGACCGCGGCCAACATTTCATCCATAGTGACCCTGTCTTTGTTGCGGCGGGCCGCAAGCAAGGCCGCCTCATTACATACATTAGCCAGGTCTGCCCCGGAAAAATACACGGTCATCTGGGCCACCCGTCTTAAATTCACATCTTCGCCAAGCTTGATGTTCTTGACATGCACCTTCAAAATACCTTCTCGGCCATTAATGTCCGGCAAACCCACCACGATCTGACGGTCGAAACGCCCCGGTCGTAACAGCGCGGGATCCAGGGTGTCAGGACGGTTGGTGGCAGCGATCAGGATCAGGCCGCTTACCGTTGAGAACCCATCCATCTCCACGAGCAATGCGTTAAGGGTCTGTTCGCGCTCGTCATTGCCTCCACCGATACCGGCAAAACGCTGGCGGCCGACGGCATCAATTTCATCAATAAAAATAATGCCGCCCTTGCCTGAGATCTTGGCAGCTTTACGGCCCTGCTCAAAAAGATCGCGCACGCGTGAGGCACCGACGCCCACGAACATCTCCACAAAATCCGATCCGCTCAAAGAGAAAAACGGCACTCCTGCCTCTCCGGCAACAGCCTTGGCCAACAAGGTCTTGCCGGTCCCCGGAGGCCCGACCAGCAAAACACCCCTGGGGATCTTCCCCCCCAGCTTCTCAAATTTCTTGGGGTCTTTCAGGAATTCAATGACTTCCTGCAACTCTTCCTTGGCTTCATCCACGCCGGCCACATCCGCAAAGGTCACCTTGCCCACACCGGCTATCTGTGCACGGGATTTTCCGAAAGCAAATATCTTGTTTCCCATTTGCGAGCCGCGGTAAGAAACAAACCAAATGATGGCGATGATCCCCAGGAAAGGTATCAGCTGGAAGAACAACTGGCTCCAAAAGAGCTCCGGCGGCACGATGCTGAAATTACTGACATTGTCCAGGATCTCCTTGATGAGGTCATCGTCATGCTGCGGAACATTGACCTTAAAATCCAAGCCGTTGGCAAAGGTGCCTTTGACCGTGTTCTCAGGCCCTTCCGTCAGGATAGCCTTCTTGATCTGATGGGTCTGGGGATTGTCCTTGAGAATGGCGTTAAACTCGGACAGGGTGAGTTCTTTCTCCGTCTTCAAATTCGACCTGTCATTATAGGAAGTGATGATAAGAAAAAATATCAACGGGATCACCCAAAACCATATATTACCGTTGGGGGTGCGCGGCCTGGGTGCTTTTTTCGGCGGTGCATTGTTGGTGTTATGTTGTGCCATCTATGCCTCCAAATAATGCTGATGATCTTGAGTTGAGGGAGCAATAATTTAAATACATATGAAACATAATTATATTATAAGAAATGATTTAATCAAGGCAAACTTATAAGTTAGTCTTGCTTATTGACGCCATTTCCAAAAACCCGGCCCTTCTAACGGCCTTGAGTTGATGCGGCAGATGCACCTCTCCTTTCCCGTCTGCAGAAACCAGATGCTCGAGGGCATGGATATGCCCGAAGCTAAGGGCCGAGGGGTCCTTGACCAAAACTTCCGCCATTTGGCGGAAGATCAGGCGTGTCATCGATGGATGCTGACGACCAAGGACCTTTAAAGGCATCCTTACCTTACGACGAGAAATAACAGCCTGCTTGTCGAACAAGCGTTGGGCCAGGGTTGAAAGATATTCGTAATCTTCACCTGCCACACCGGCTAGATCCGAAAGCACATCTGTGATTTGGGGATTATATTCACGGGCCAATAAGGGAAGGAGCCGGTGACGTATTTTATTTCGCTCATAGACCGTCCGGCGATTGGTACTATCCGTACGAAAGGATATCTTTTTAAGTTTTAAATAGTTCTCGATATCTTGGCGGCCCTCCCCGAGCAAAGGCCGCACAAAATCAATTCCTTCGATGCTACGCCGGGGCACGATCGCCTTTAGGCCATAAAGGCCGCTGCAGCGCATCATGCGCATTAATACCGTTTCAG
>CAZFON010000186.1:0-4321 GCA_964520185.1 uncultured Planctomycetales bacterium
GACCAGGATCAAAAAACCTCTCCCAAGCCGTTCTCTGCTTTTCCTGAAGCATTGTTCTTAACCCACGTACATCATTTGCCGTTAAAGGCGTGGATCTCAGTCGTTGCTCATATTTCTCTAAAGCTTCCGGCAAAGGGAATGCCCCTCTTTTGACAAAAGTCACAAAGGGGCCATGAACGGCGATCAACTGCCAATCTTTTTGGGATGCAAGATATTTGATGACCTCTTTTTCAAGTTCATAACCTTCTGTCAGGATCACTATCTTAAAACCATATTTATCCTCAACCCTATGCCAGTTTTTCGCAGGGTCGACCAATACATCCACATCATCACTGAATCGCTGATAATCCAAATGCCGGCCGTCGTCAAAAGGCCTTAAGGCCGGATAATCATACCATATGATGGTCCCGCCTAAAAGAGTGCAGTTAAAAACAGGACCTTGAATACCATTGTTCCTTAATAGATCCAGCGTAGAAAGCACATAAGGATTGGTATCTAAAAGTACAGCCTTGCCCTTTTTGCCGTTGAAATAAACGCTTTCATTGATCATATTTATAGACTGTATCATTACAAAAAAAAGAACACCTGTCAGGATGATCCTGTCTGCCAATGCCGACCAGCGCAACTTGGCCCATTTATCAGCAATATAGATATTTTGCGCCCCCCGCGCGATAGTATAGGCAGCCACCAAAGTAAAAAAACTGCTGTTGCGGCTCATATAGAAAAAGAACATCAAGGCAAAGATAAATAATAGATTCATGGAAAGATCTGCCTTTTTTTGGAATGACATCAATAAGATTGGAATAAAGATCAGTAAAAGATAATAAAAATAATTAAACGAGAAAAAGATATAAATGGGATATTGCAATTCACCTGTAATGCTGATCATTTTGTAAATTCCATAAAATTTAGGGAACAAAAACACCTTATAGGGGAACAACAAACCTTCGAATCCGTAAGGATTAATGATGAAGGTTGTCAAAAAAGCCAAAAGCAGCAGGGCCATGGCTTTGATCTGATTTCTTTTGATCAAGGCGGAAAAAAGGAAGATCAGTATCATTGATCCACCATAAATAAAAGCGCCCATCATGTGAAGGTTGATCCAAAGAACACTGATAAAAGGCAAGATGATCAATTTCCAGGGCCGCGGGTCTTTCTCGTATGAAAAAAGGGCAATAAGAAAAATTTGAACAAATAATAGGTTAAAAGTATCCGGCCTTAATAAACACCTTTCAAAAAGAGCAAAGGAGATCAGCAAGGTTAAAAAGACCAGTAAAGAAAAAGGAAGGCGCCGTCGGCAGAAACCAAGAAAAATACCGACAGCTAACATAAAAAATAAGGCCCTAAAAATCTTTAAAGCCGTAAATCCTCCGGCCTTATATATCAAAAAGATCAGCGAACTGGCCAGCCATTCATGGCAGAGATAGGGTGTTTTCTCATGGGCGAAAGGAAATTCATCAATATGCGGCACTTGAGAATGATGGATGATCCATTGGCCTATGCTTAAATGCAACCAGACGTCTTCGGTCTCAATGCCCCTGTGGAAAAACAATAAAAAGAGGAAAAAACTTAAAAAAAGCAGAACAACGGCTCTTGTTATAAAATGTTTCATAAATGTAAAAGCAAACTGCCCCGTCGATAATGTGATTTATTTCAATTATACAGTATAATAATAGTATGGCGATAAAATTCGTGAGCGAGCCTATAAAGCCCATCCTCGATACCTGCGACACCAAAAGCATGTCCGTTGGATCACCGGGACTTCCTAAAGGATTTATATGGCGCGATCAAAAAGTGACCATTACGGAGATTTTGTACGCCTGGCGCAGCACCGGCCCCTGCCGCCATGGCAGCGGCGAACAATATGCGCGCAAGCACTGGTTTGAAGTCAAGACCTCCAAGCACGGCACCATGAAGATTTATTACAATCGAAGCACTATCGGAAGGAGCAAAGAGATGGGCTGGTGGCTTTATACGATCGACAAATAACCCTGGTAATTCTCCTCATTAAAACAGACAAAAATGACCTTTTGAACACCTGTTCCTTCTAAATGCGCCTTGACCGTCTCAACAGCTATTTGTGCGGCACGGTCAATGGGAAAACGGTAGACCCCTGTACTGATGGCGGGATATGCAATGGTCTTGATGCGGTACTCTTGGGCAAGCTTCAAGGAATTTCGATAACAATTGGCAAGCAGATCATCCTCATGATGATCGCCTCCATGCCATACCGGGCCTACGGTATGGATAACGAATTTGGCAGCAAGACGATAGCCTTTTGTTATTTTGGCCTCTCCGGTCTTACACCCATGCAACTGCCTGCATTCCTCTAAAAGCTCAGGGCCGGCAGCCCGGTGTATGGCCCCGTCTACCCCGCCGCCGCCTAAAAGGCTTGCATTGGCGGCATTAACGATCGCATCCGTTACTTCCCTGGTAATGTCCCCGATCTTAACTTCGATCTGTTGGCTCATAACTGGACAAAAAAGGAAGTTTTAACGTTTAAAAAGTTTAACGATAAAATATACCGCAATGATCGCATAAACCAGTCCGTACCAGTACCAATCAAGACAAAGAATGCCTGGCCACAGTTTAGCGACCATAAGCGTAAATGAAAAAACGGCTATCTTAATAAGAGCATAATCAAAGCATGTTAGCTTCTTTATCATGTCGTTGGCCCATTGAAAACACATTTCAACCTCCTATAGCGATCATGAAGGATTTATCGCGCATATTTGAATTTTTTATTAACCCCGCCAGGCTTCTTTTTCCAAGGTTTAGACGTTCCTCTGCCCTTCCTTTTTTCCCAAGCCTGGGCCCCGGCTGGTTCTGAAAATTTCTTATCATCAAATTTCTTAAAAGACTTAGAATTAGATTTCTTTTCAGGAATAATTGGTGCTTTAAATTCAGCGGGCGTTGCCTTTTTTGCTTCAAGGCGAAGTCTTTTGATCTCTTTATAATCCTTCCTGGGCTTTATGGCCTTAGGACGTTCAATGCTCACACTTAATGCCCTACCCATGAATTCTTTTCCCTGCAAACCGGCAATAGCTGCTTGCGCCGCAAGTTCATCGGGCATGCCCACAAAACCCCAACCACGTGAATTTTTACCCGACTTTTTCTTGATACTTACAGAGGCTACAACGCCAAAGGGTTCAAAAACACCCTTTACATCATTTTCTGTCGCTAAGAATGATAAATTTCCAACAAATATATTCATGCCTACTCCTCTTTTCCGGCAACCATCTTCCGGAAATTTTTAAGGCTGTTATAAGGTGTGTCCACAGCTAACTCATTGACCATAAACGCCGGGATGGAGCCGCCGGGATCCGAATGTTGCTGGAAAAAAACCTGCGTATGCCCGGACGATAAGGATTTAAATATCCAAGAACTTTTGATGGTGGGCACGCGTATCATCCCCTTGGCCCTGGGAAGTCTGTCAGGTAAAGCTGTTAAAGAATACGTTATTGTTCCGTTTACAGGGTCCTCTAATTTGTCCCTACTAAAAACAACGTCCCTGGCCGTGACCGGCCAGGGTAAACGTAAAACTAAATAAAGCACCACCTGATGGGAAGATCTTTCTACAAGCTCTGCATGAACGCATTGGTAATACCATCGCGGTATTTGTTTCTCATCTTCAAAGAACGCTATCACCTTAGGGCTTGGCTCATTGATGATCACATTGGCTTTATATTCAAGGATCGGTGAGCCCGCCACCTTACGGGTATAGACAGGGATCCCGTCCCGGCTTTGTTTCAATACCCAAGGGCTTTCCTGGGCGAAGAGAATGCCGCAGGAACTAAAAATAAACAAAAACAAGACTGCTGTCCTTATTCTTCCCATACCTTCTCCACCTCTCCTATTTGGATCATCGGCATTACATCCGTATACTGGGGAATATTTCCCACAACCTCTGCGCCAACAGCATTATAACATTTTCTAAAATTTTCCAGGGTATCAAAATAAAGATAGCCGACGGCAAAAAATGGAGACTTTTCGCCGCCTGGCTTTTCAAGGCCTTTGTCCACTTCGATCTTTTTAAGCCCAAAAGGTGCGAATTTATTTTGCACCATCGGCAGATGGATATGGATGTAATAATCCATATCGAATCTTTTGCCTTCCTGTCTTGGGTATACCGCTGCAATTCTGATCATGTTTCTTGATCTATTTTAACCTTAAAAACTAATTTTTTGACGGGCGTTGAAATGGGTAAATAAGAACAAGACGGTCGATGGGCTTCGTTGGGATAAAAAACGACAAACTGTCCTTCTGGAACGATCAAATTGTTTATTGATCCCGTTGGTTTAAAAAATTGATAGTCCCCTTG
>CAZFON010000187.1:0-4311 GCA_964520185.1 uncultured Planctomycetales bacterium
CGGAATCCATCATGGCTGTCAGGATCCCGGTCACGGTGTTCGTTGCTCCGGGACCGGAGGTCACCAGCGCCACTCCCGGTTTGCCTGTCACACGGGCATAGCCGTCGGCCATATGGGTGGCGCCTTGCTCGTGACGGGTCAAGATAAGCTTGATCTTGGAACCGACCAAGGCATCGAAAATAGGGATGGCAGCGCCCCCGGACAGGCCCCAGATGTATTCAACGCCAAAACCCTCCAAACATTGGACAAGGGCTTGTGCGCCGTTGATTGTTTTCTTAGGGGGCGTTTTTATCGCTTCTTTATTCATAAATTCCCTTTTGGTAAAGCAAATATATTAGCATAAAAAAGGTGACAGGTACATTTTTGTTTTATGGCTTTATAGCCAAAAATGTACCTGTCACCTTTTTTATTTGAGCAAGCCTGCCAACTCGCCATTTTCATGCATTTCGGCAATGATGTCCGCGCCGCCGATAAACTCCCCATTGATAAAGATCTGGGGGATGGTCGGCCAGTTGGTAAATTCCTTGATGCCTTGGCGAAGATCTTCGCTGGAAAGTATATCATGGTCCTTGATGGGAACATGATACGACTGCAGGATCTGTACAGCCCGCCCGGAAAACCCGCACATAGGGGAATTGACGGTGCCTTTCATGTAAATGACAATTTTATTATTTTTGATATCATTCTCGATTTCTTGACGTATCCGGTCAGTCATCTTGAGGTCTCCTTAAAGTTTATACGTATTGGTTTCTAACTTCTTTCCATTTGGCCGGGCTAAAGGTCTTAAGCCCCAGCGCATGTACGACTTGAAAAACATCCTTGATAGCGGTCATGACCATTTGCTGCTGCTTGAAGACCGGCAAACCTTCGAAGGCAGGGGAGATGACAAAGGCCTGTAAATGCTGCCCGTCGTTCATAGGGTCAAGCACATAGGCCTCGCAGTCCGGTATGGCCTCTTCGATGCGTTTTTTAATGGCTTCGGGTGTCATAATTCTTCTTGAACCATTCGATGATGTCCAAAGACTCATAGAGCGCCTTACCATTAATGAGAAGGCATGGCACCTGAGGCTTACCGCCCAACTTTATCAATTCTTCGCGGTAGGCGGAGCTTTCATGGGTATCTTTCATGGGCACTGTGATCCCCTTGTTGCTTAGGAAATCCCGTACCCGTTGGCAATAAGGACAACCCTCAAAATGGTACAATGTAAGTGTCTGCATGGGTACCTATTTTATCAATTTTTCTACGAAATCAAGGATTTTTTCTTCCAGCCTGACGTTATACAAGCGGTTTATTTCCTGCAGGCATGTAGGCGAGGTCACGTTGACCTCAATGAGATATTTTCCCAGGATATCGATCCCCACGAAATAAAGTCCAAGTTTCTGTAAATGGGGCTTGAGGGTGCTGACGATCTTTTTATCGTTCGCAGTGATGTCAGCGGGCAAGGGCTTCCCACCGGAATAAAAGTTATTGCGGTGCTCGCCCTCTTCATGCATGCGGATCAGCGCACCCAGGATATTGCCGTTTAAAAGCAGGATACGTTTGTCTCCTTTTTTTGATTCGGGAACGAATTTCTGCAACACGATGGTTTTGTTATAACGCTCGGTCAAGGTTTCCAGGGTGACCTTGGTGTTGGTATTCCCTTTTTCGATATGGAAGATGCCTTGGCCGCCATATCCGTCGGTGGGTTTGGCGATAATGTTCTTATATTTGTCCACAAAGGAAAGCAGATCGGATTTATTCGTGGAAATAATGGTCGGGGGAGTGATATTCCTGAATTGACTGACCCATGCCTTTTCATTGACCGTGCGGATGCCTGAAGGGCTATTGATGACCGCAATATGTTTAGGCAGGTGGTCCAGCAGCCATGTATTCATGATGTATTGTTCATCCAGCGGGGGATCAGGCCGGATAAAGACGGCGTGGACCTCATCCTGGCTTAAGCGTACCGTGTGTTCTTCTTTGAAAGGCATATGGGCGACGCTTTGAGGGACCACCTTGGTGGCATGAAAATACACCTTACCCTCGATAAAACTGATGCCGTCTTCAGGCACAAAATAGGTTTCATGGCCCCGGCCATGCGCACAGAGCATCAGGACAAAGGTGGTGTCGGTATCGAATGAAATTTTTTCTAAAGGGTCCATCAAAAAGAGGAATTTCATATCGTTTGTCCTTTATTGAAACGCGGGTCCAAGGTCATGATCTCTTCGGCCGCAGCCAACCCGGCGATACGGCCCAAGATGCGGTAAATGTCGAAAATATTCAAATTGTGCTCGATGCCGCAGTCCTTGCCGTATTTGTCCAAATGAGGGCACATCTTCTGGAAGGCCATACCTCCGGGAGAATTAAGGTTTTCCCTTGGTGTTTTGTGGTTATGATGGCGGTAAAATCCGCCCACGAAATTATTGTCGATCTGATACAGGCAGACCTCACAGGGATTTGCTTCAAGGCTCTGGATGGTCGGTACGCCTTCTTGCAGGAGAAAATGGGTCATGGTCTGGGCGTCCTTACCGCGGATCAAGTCATTGCGTTTTTTTCGGTTTAATTCCAGGATCTGTGCCGGGTCTTCGATAGGGATCACGCCCATGCCATAAGTCCCGGAATCCGCCTTAATAAAAATAAAAGGCTTGCTGTCGACATGATGTTCGTTGTATTTGTTTTGAATAGCTTCAAAGAGTTTGACCGCTGTCTGATGAACGCGTTTCAGGTCGGTTTCGTCATTGACGTTGATGTTATTTTCGACTTCATAAAGGCAGGAAAATTGCCAGGGGTCCAGGCCGACAATTCCGGCAAATTCTTTGATCAGGTTGTTGGCATGACGAAAATGCTCAGACTTGAGCCTTGCATGCCAGCCTGCGTGGATGGAAGGGAAGATAGGTACCTTGACCTGTTTTAATTCTTCAGGGATGCCGGCCGAAAGGTCATTGTTCATGATGATCATGTCAAAATCAATGTCACCCTGTTTGATCTTCTCCAGGACCCTTTTGACACAATAGACCTTGACGGTCTGGCCGCTCGCGGTCTCCAACTCAAGGGCGCTGGCGGCATGCGCGCAAAAGGAAGGCTCATGAATAAAAAAAGAGGCTATCCTGGCATTGAAGCCTGCCTTGGTGATGATTTCCTGCAGGATGCGGACATTTTCCAAATACCAGGTGTTGCGTGTATGTTCTTCGGCCACGATCAAGATATTCGTGGCATTGGGAACACGGCTGAGAATGGCATTTTTAATGAGTCCTTCAGCATCGATCAGGCCATGTTCGCAAAGATTATTAAAACCCGCGGGAAAAAGATTGGTATCCACTACGGCGATCTTGAAGCCTGCATCGCGGATATCCACCGACGTATAAAAAGGCGTATAGCGTTTCTCGCGGGCCAGAAGCCATTGATGGATGGCTCCCTGACGGCTCTGGATGCAAGGCACGCATAAACTTTGCGAAAACTGTTGGTTAACCGTTAATTTCATAAAGTTTTTTCAAACCATAGTATAATACAAACCATGATCAAAGAGAAGATGGAAGTTCTGCTCGACCAAGTCTTTAAACCGGACTTTTTGGAACTGACGGATGAAAGCCATAAACATGCCGGGCATGCCGGCGCCTCACAGGGTGGCCATTATAGGCTGACCATCGTGTCCAAATCTTTTGAAGGCAAAAAGTCCCTGGAAGTCCACCGCATGATTTATCAGGCCCTGGAACCTCTTAAATCATCCATTCATGCCTTAGCCATCAAAGCAAGCGCAAAAAGGTGACACATAAAAAGGTGACAGGTACATTTTTCTACTAATATTTATTGGAAAAATGTACCTGTCACCTTTTTATGTTCTAAGTTTATATCCAATTTTAAAAAGATAGACCGTTGCCGCGAAACTGGTTGCTGCCATCCCCAACGCAACAAGGGCGCAGGTCAATAAGGGCGTGTCTGTCATGTTGGTCATGCTGTAACGGATGCCGGAGATCAGGTAATACAGGGGATTGAAATGTGAGACGATCTGTAAAGCCGGCGGCAGCATGAAAAGAGGATGGAAAACGCCTCCCAGCAAGGCCATGGGAACGATCAAGTAAACGTTCCATATGTTGAGCATGCCGAAATCTTCGGCCCATAAAGCGCCCATCATCCCGGCACATGAAAATATCACGGAGATCAGCAGCATAAAATAAAGCAAGGCCAGTGGATGGGCAATGGTGTTGGAAGTAAACAGGAATGATACCAGCCAGACGCCTATGCAGATCAGCACGCCGCGCGCAACACCCCCGGCCAGGAGGCCTAAGACCATTTCAATATAAGATAGCGGGGCCAGCAGGATCTCCTGGATA
>CAZFON010000188.1:0-4284 GCA_964520185.1 uncultured Planctomycetales bacterium
AATAAACATGTTTATGTTGTTGATGACGACGATTCTATACTGCGAGCGGTTAAATTGCTGATGGTGTCGCATGGATTTATAGTGAACACATATTCTTCTTCAGAGGATTTTTTTAGCGCGATACCAAATAGTGCTCCAGGGTGCTTGATCCTGGATATTCATTTGTCGGGATTAAATGGGTGGGATGCACAACAAAGACTTATTAAAAAGAAGTCCAATCGTCCGGTCATCATTATTACGGCGGATAAAAATGATGGCCTTGAAGAGAAGGCTTTAAAAGCCGGGGCTCTAGGGTTTTTACAAAAACCGTTTAATGGGCAAGAGCTAGTCGATTTAGTTAATTTAGGTTCTGAAGTGGAAATAAGAAATCAAAATAATCTTGGGAGTATATCAAAATGGAAAGGAAGTAAGGTCATGGTCGCACAGTTTTAAAATGATGTCCCCATGAAGAGGGAGATCAGCCAAAATGCAATATCAAAAAAAGGAAGGTGTTTTATGAAGGGAATTTATTTGAATGTGTTTTTCGCGGTTATGGCGGCTGTACTGCTATCCAATTCGTCTGTACGAGCGTCTGAGACGGATGATCGCATCCAATCATCTGCGAAGGATTCGTATGTGTACAGGACCTATCTTAAAGATGATGTAATTAAAACAGAATCTAATGATGGGGTTGTGACCTTAACGGGAACTGTAAGCGAAGAATCGCATAGATCATTGGCCCAAGAAACCGTGTCTAATCTACCCGGAGTTAAAAGTGTGGATAATCAACTTGTTATCAAAGGTGATCAGCCCGCAGAGAATTCGGATGGATGGATCGGTATGAAGGTCAAAAGCGCCTTGTTCTTCAATCGTAACGTGAGTGCTGTCAATACAGAGGTAGATGTTACCAAGGGAATTGTCACTTTAAAAGGCAAGGCGGATAGCCAGGCCCAAAAGGACCTGACAGGTGAATATGCCAAAGACATTGATGGCGTTAAAGGTGTCGACAATCAAATGACCATAGGAGAAGTTGTCAACAAGACGGAAACACCTAAGGATAACAAGATCGATGATGCGTCCATCACCGCCCAGGTCAAGATGGCTTTTCTGACACATCATTCAACCAGCGCTTTCAAGACTGGCGTCGAGACCACAAATGGGGTAGTTACATTAAGTGGCAATGCCGTGGATGGAGCAGCAAAAGATATGGCGGCCAAGGTTGCCGGGGATATCCAGGGGGTAACAAAAGTGATCAATAATATGACTATCAGTAATCCTTAGTCAGCAAAACCTGGGTCAATATGCTGCTGGCGGTGTTTGTAGTTGTGCAGAGTTGCCGCCAGCAGAGATTTTTAAGCGATACGTAGATCATGAAAGCGAGGAAATATGTTTAAAAGCACGTTAAAGGTGTTAGTCGGTATATTTTTATTCGCCCAACTAACAGGTTGTTATTTTGATCGTGAACATTGGCATCATGATAACTGGCATCATGAACGTTCAGAGCATCACGATTCGGGTATTGATGTAAATATCCATGGTTAAATACTATAGAGGGTGTTATGAAGAAGCATGGAATTGTTTTTCCTTTCTTAATGGCCGCCTTAATGGTTACAGCGGCGTATGGTCAGGAAAACCCAAAGAGTGAACAGACCAAATCAATTTCTGGGATAGTAAGTAAAATTGATTTTGCCGGCAGCACTATCTCTATACAAACATTGGACAAAAGTGAAATATCTTTTTCGGTTCCGGGTAACGCAATGATCATCCGGGACACTCAAAATATAGGGCTGATGGATATCAAACAAGGTCACCCTATAACTATTCAATATCGCGTTTCATCACCGGGAATGTATATTGTCTATAGCATCGTAGATCACAAATCCACGGCATTTGAATAAAGAATAAAAGGGGCCATGTGGGCTGATAGAAAGTGTTAGTTCTAATGAGGAGGCTGATTGATGATCAAATCGAAAATACATAAAGCGCTTAATAAGCAAATAAACATGGAATTCAGCGCTTTTTATTCTTATTTATCCATGGCCGCGTATTTTGAATCTCATCATATGTCTGGATTTTCTGGGTGGTATAAAGTCCAGTCAAATGAGGAATTTAAACATGCCATGAAGTTATACGAATATATCATTTCCAGAGGTGAAAAGGTCATTTTGATGGCCATTGAGGCCCCTCAAACGGAAGGGAAATCGTTATTGTCCGTTTTTGAAGCAGCGTACGAGCAAGAGTTAAAAGTAAGCGCTCAGATCAACGAGCTTGTGGACCTGGCAAAAAGAGAGAACGATCATGCCACAGAGATCATGTTGCAGTGGTTTGTTACCGAACAAGTTGAGGAAGAGAACACGGCCAACAGTAATGTTGAGAGGTTTAAATTTATTAAGGATACAACAGAGGGGATAGATGCTCTTGACCGTGAATTCGGGGCACGCAAATCATAGGTTATATAGATGAAGAATAAAATAATGATGATGATGTTTTCGGGGTTATTTGTTATCTCTGCTTTAAGTCTTGCTGATGATAAACAGGGGACTGCTTCCGAGGCATTCGATCACAGTCAGGATATCAGAGCAAATAAATCAGGCGCTAAAGGGATAAAGACAAAAGCGCAGGATAAAAAGAAGGCACAAGATGAACTAGATCAAAAGAATGGACTCGTTGAAAAGGATGGGCAAGATCAAAAGAACGGACAATATGACAAGCTATTTACCGTAATATTTTAGGCATTTAAGAGCGTCATAAATTTAAAATGGACAGACGTAGTTTATTTGATTATGTCTGTCTTTTAATATGTAAAGGGTGCTGGCGTGAAGAGGCTCATAACAAGAATTATTTTATTTTTAGTACGGTTTAATGTTTTCCTGAAGGACAAACATTCAGTGAAAAAATCCATGCTTGAGGAGCCTCCATTACGTTCGGAATTGTTCAGTAGTGAACAGATGAAACAACATGGTAAAACACTGGCAGGGGGGCATCAATTAAATAAAAAAAAGAGACCTCCCCATTCGCTTCTGACGAGACTTACAGAAAATGAAAATGTATTGATCGAAACGCATGCTTTATTGGCCGCGGCAGTTAAGGCAAAGCGTTTGATCACACCTGCCGGGGAATGGTTGCTTGATAATCTTTATTTGATCGAAGAACAGATCCGTTTGGCCAAGAAGCATTTGCCGGTGGGGTATCATCATCAACTGCCTTTATTGCTCAATGGTCCCTCCACTGGCCTTCCCCGTGTGTATGATATTGCTTTGCAGATGATCGCGCATGGCGATGGGCGTGTGGATCAGGAAACTCTCAGTGGATTTATGGTGGCGTACCAGAAAGTAGCGGCTTTAGATCTGGGGGAATTGTGGGCCATTCCGATCATGTTGCGTCTTGCGTTGATTGAAAATCTTCGACGAATCGCTACTAGTATCGCTTCTATCAGGGCCGATCAAGATCTAGCTGATCTTTGGGCGGATCAGATGTTCGCCATTGCCCGGAGAGATCCTAAAAGCATCATTTTGGTAGTCGCGGACATGGCACGGTCAAAACCGCCAATGTCCAATGCTTTTGTCGCTGAGCTGACCCGCCGCCTTCAGGGGCAGAGCCCATCGTTGACGTTGCCGCTCACATGGATCAAACAGTGGCTTTCTGAAGAAGGATTGACCATTGAGCATTTGGTCCATTTGGGAAATCAGCACCAGGCGGCCAGTCAAGTTTCGATCAGCAATAGCATCAGCAGTCTTCGTTTGTTGGGAAACACGGATTGGCGTGAATTCGTTGAAACAATGAGTGTTGTAGAAAGCACCTTGCGAGATGACCCCAGTCGATTTTATCGTAGGATGGACTTTCTTACTCGAGACCGATATCGTCATGTCATTGAGAACATAGCTAAAAATTGTAAGCTCTCTGAAGGTGAAGTGGCTCAAAAAGCGATCCAATTGGCTGGAGAAGCGGCCGGAAAGAATGGCGCTGAGGACCGAAGGTCACATGTTGGTTATTATTTAATTGACAATGGACTTTTAAAACTGGAGGCAGCTGTAGGGGCGCATTTTTCTTTTGTTGAAAATTTTAAAAGATTTGTGAAGCGTTTTTCTTTGCCGCTGTATCTTAGCGCTATTGCCGTGATAACCGTTCTTTTAGCCGGCTTACTATTGATACATTTAAATGCAAGCGGTGTTTTTTACTCGGAGATCATTGTTTTTGCTGCTATTTTGAGCCTGGCCATCAGTCAATTGTCTTTAGAGCTGGTCAATGGTTTGGCAATGTCTAGCGTAGGGCCGCATTTGTTACCGCGTATGGACTTTTCTCAGG
>CAZFON010000189.1:0-4276 GCA_964520185.1 uncultured Planctomycetales bacterium
TTATGAAGGGCATGGCTTGAGGCTTCCATCACGCAATAGTCAATTCCCAGACCTACCAATTGCGCCAGGTAGCGTTGATTATCCAAAAATCCCGGCGTGGTGTTCTTCGAAGGGATGATCTTCGGTCCGATACGGTAATTGACGGTGCCGATGACCCCGCAACGCCGGCCGGCGGCATGGATCATGGACTCGATCAGATAGGTGATCGTGGTCTTGCCGTTGGTGCCCGTGATGCCGATGCTTTTGACCTTATCCGATGGATGTCCGTAAAAACGTTGGCCTGCTATATACAAAAAATGTCTTGGGTCATTGACCTCCAAGACGCAGACATCTTCCGTCATTGCGCAACAGCCATGGCCGGCAACGATGACCTTGGCCCCCTTGCCCGCCGCATCCTTGATAAAATCTGCGCCATTGAGCTTGGTGCCGGACAAGGCCACAAATAGCCCGTCTTGTTGTTCCTCGCGGGAATCACAGGAAATCACACGCACGTCAAAATCCTTAAACGCCGGCGGCAAGGGTTTGGTGTAAAGGTCTTTGGCCAATTCGCTTAAACGCATCGCTTATCCCGGAGAATCTTCCTCTGTTACAGGTCCCTGTTGAGTATTAAGGTATTTCAAGGCATCGCCTACCACCTCGGAAAAAACCGGCGCGGTGACCGTGGCCGCATAATAAGCAGGATGCGGATCATCGGCAACCACCACGCACGCCAGGCGAGGGTTCTCTACCGGCGCAAAGCCGGCAAAGGTGGCATAAAAATTAGAATGCGAATAGGTGCCGCCCACTACTTTCTGAGCGGTCCCGGTCTTACCCGCAGCGGTAATTCCCGGAATGGCGGCTTTCTTACCTGTCCCCTCGTCGACCACTCCTTTTAAAATACCTTTCATCCTCTTGGATGTATCCTTTGAAATGACCTTATCTAAAATTTGAGGACTATGTTGATAGATCACCTGACCATGGGCATCCTTAATATATTTGACCACATAAGGCCGCATGTAAAGGCCGTCATTGGCAATAGCAGAGATGGCCCCCATCAATTGAATGGGAGTGACCGTCACCTCTTGGCCGATAGGGATGGCACCTATGGAGGTCTTAGACCACCGGCTCACTGGTTTCAACAGGCCCGGCGCCTCACCGGGAAGGTCAATGCCGGTCTTGATGCCAAATCGGAAGTGATGCGCATAATTATAAACCCGTTGCGGTCCCAAGCGTTGGGCCACCTTGGTGGTCCCGATATTGCTCGACTGTTCGATGACCTGCTTGAAAGTAATGGTACCCAGCGGTTCATGGTCATGCAATATATGATTGGCCACCCGGTAAGCGCCATGCTCGCAATAGATCGGGGAATTTTCCGTGACTACTTTTTCCTGCAAAGCTGCTGAGGCCGTGACGATCTTAAACACAGAGCCAGGCTCGAAGGTAAAGACAATAGCACGGTCGGTACGCGACTCCGGCGTGCTCCGGGAAGCCTCTTCCAGATTATAGGTGGGACGGTTGGCAAATGCCAGTATCTCACCCGTTTTAGGGTCCATCACAATGATACTGGCCCCCTTGCAATTATATTTCTTGTACATGCGGTCAAGGGCACGCTCAGCGATAAACTGGATGGTCTCATCTATGGTCAACACCAGGCTGAAGCCGTCCACCGGCGGCACATAACCTTTATCAAACATCAATTCCCTGGAGCGGGCGTCCCGCAAAATGATCGCATGACCCGGCTGCCCTCTTAAATATTTATCATAATCGCGCTCAAGGCCGTCCAACCCCACGTTATCGATGCCGGCAAACCCTATCAAATGCGAGGCCAGGATCTGGTTGGGATAAAAACGCTTGCTTTCCTTAATAAAGCCAATACCGGACAATTTCAAGTCCTTGATCTGAAGATAGATTTCTTGCGGGACTTTACGCGCGATCCAGACGAAGTATTTGTTGCGATCCAGTTTGTCACGGATCTGCTTGGGATCCGCCTTCAAAATGCCTGACAATTTTTCCACCGCCTCATCTTCATTATGCTGCTGGCGCATGGACCGGGCATTGGCATAAATAGAGTATACGGGTAAATTGATGGCGAGAGCCCGCATGTTACGGTCGTAAATAGTCCCCCGGCGGGGCTCCAGTACCATGGAATGCTCATGTTGGCGCTGGGCAAGATTGCTTAAATAATCCGAACGGAAAATCTGGATGAAGATCAAGAATCCGATGGAATAAACAAAGCCGATGAATAAAAGGATGGACACCACAGCAAAACGATGTGGATACTTGCGCAGGAACAATTTAACCTCTATATATTAAAAATCATTCCCAGGCCTTGGCTTCCTGGGCGCCTAAGAACGAAAATAAATCCGCCATAGGGTTTGGGACCTTGGGCCTAGGCTGCGCCAAATGCTGCACCTTTGCGGAGGTTGTTACGGTCATCACCCGTTGGTTATCCATGAACTGCAAACTGTTATCACGATCAAGAAGCTGGTTACCCAGATTATTGGCTGACTTAAGGGTCAAGATCTGGTGGCTCAAGGCACCGTTGCTGTCATTCAATTCATGGATGATCTTTTCCTTGTCCTTGCCCCTATACGCCAATTCAAAAATCTTCATCTGCATATGGATGTATAATAAAGCCATGATGGTGATGAATGAAGCCATTTTTAAGAATACTTTTAGACCCATCTAAATCCTCTCAACGGCCCTCAGTTTGGCGCTACGGGCCCGGGGATTGAAATCAGATTCCTCGTCGGATGGCGTTAGGGGCCTTTTAGTCAAGACCGATGCCTGCCCTTGCAGCGCCCAAGACTTAAATTTATTTTTCACGACACGGTCCTCCAAGGAATGGAACGAAATCACACACATACGCCCGCCTTTTTTCAACACGCTGAAACACGACTCCAATCCGGGCGGCAGGGCCTCAGATTCTTTATTGACCGCCATGCGCAAAGCCTGGAAAGTCCGGGTGGCCGGATGAATACGGCCGCGCGTATAACCTTTAGGCAAGGCCCTAAGGACAATGTCTGCCAGGCCCTTGGTCGTGGTGATCTTTTGCCTTGCCCTTTGCATCACAACGCCCTTGGCAATACGGCGGGCGAAACGTTCTTCGCCGAATTCAAAAATGATCCCGCTCAATTCGTCTTCTTTAAGGCCATTGACCAAGTCCGCTGCGCTTAAATCCTGAGAGGCATCCATCCTCATGTCCAAAGGCCCATCAGACTTAAACGAAAAACCGCGACTTGCATCATCCATCTGAAAACTAGAAATGCCTAAGTCCAATAAAATACCGTCGACAGCGCTTACTTTAAGGCCGGCCAAAATTTCAGCCAGGTCGCGGAAATTGCCCTGCAACAAATCAATCTTCAATTCCGAAGAGCAAGACATGAGCCTTTTTTCAGCCTGCCTTAAAGAAGCGTTGTCGCGATCAATCCCAATCAAATGTCCGTGGGGCCCAACGGCCTGGGCCATCAATAAAGCATGTCCTCCCAAACCCAGCGTCCCATCCACAACCACTCCCCCCTCGGGCAGATGCAAAAACTCAAGGGCCTCCCGGGGCATGACAGGTGTATGGGCCGCCTCATGGTCCGCCATCTTTAATCCACATCCAGCATATGCTCCGCGGTCTTCTCAAAATCGCCGCTGGATTTACTGAAAAATTCCCGCCACAGGGACGTCTCCCAAATCTCGATACGGTTGGAAATGCCTATGACCATGGCATCCTTCTTGATGCCGGCAAAATCCTTGAGATATTGAGGGATGATGAACCTTCCCTGCTTGTCCGGCAAAACATCGACGGCACCGGAAAAAAACATGCGGTTAAAGGAACGCGCCTCGCCCTTGGTAAAGGAAAGGTTCTTGAATCGCGCCTCCTGCATGCGCCATTCACCTTCCGCGAACATAAAAAGGCATTTGTCCAGGCCGCGGGTGACGAAAAATCTATCAATACCGTTCTCCTTGGCAACCTCGCGAAAGCGCGCGGGCAGGATCAAACGGCCTTTATTGTCAATGCCGTGGCTGTATTCGCCGTAAAACATAGGCTCCACTTCCCTCCACTTTGCTCCACTTAAAACAAAGTATAGACCTGGGCCCGTGTCTTGTCAATAGGCTGTTGTGATATAATACCCTTCATGTTCCCATTAATTATTCTTATCCTTTTTACTTATATCGTTGCGGACCATGCTGTATTCGTAACCCATCAGGCCTATGCTCCGTTCATTTTTACCGACCCCAGCGCGGCCCATGTGGTTTCAGCCCTGCGCATCCTTAATGGCCAAACACCTCTTTTTTATTACCATCC
>CAZFON010000190.1:0-4251 GCA_964520185.1 uncultured Planctomycetales bacterium
GGGTACATGAGGGCACGGAATATTGTTTGTGTGCCATCCCCTTAGGCGGCTTTGTTAAAATGTCAGGCGACGAGCGTGAAAAATGTTCAGGCGCCTCTGATGAATATTTTTCCAAGTCTCTGGGCCAGCGCGCACGGATCATTTTGATGGGGCCCGTGGTGAATTTGCTATTGGCCTATGTCTGTTTTTGGTTTGTGTTTGTGATCGGTTTTCCGGACATGGACCTTTCATCCCAAAAGGTAGCTCCGGTCATAGGCCAGGTCTTGGAACATTCTCCGGCGCAAGAGGCAGGGCTGAAAATAGGGGACAAGATCTTAAAGATCAATGGAATGCCCATTGCCCACTGGACCGAGCTTCAGGACCTGACGACCTCCTCGAGTAGCAAACAATTGCTGTTGGATATAGAACGCGATAAGCATGAAATTTCCATCAGTGTGAACCCTCAGGAAACAAACACCCAGGATATTTTTGGCCGTATGCATAAGCAGCGCCGGATGGGTGTTGGGCCTATGCCCATCAATAACGCCAAAGACATTGTGATCAGGCGCTATGGGCCCCTTCAAGCTAGCTTCAAGGCCGGCGAAGAATTATGGAACATCACCGCCAAGACCTATGTGGCCTTGTATGAGATGGCGATCGGTGTCCACTCGCCCAAGGAAATGATGGGCATTATCGGTATGTTCTTTGTTATCAAGTTTGCCCTGACCATTGGTTTTTCTTTTGTGCTGCATATCGTGGGGCTCATCAGCGCCTCGCTTGGTATCTTTAATTTGTTGCCTGTCATCCCTTTGGACGGCGGGCATTTGTTCTTGATCGGTTTGGAAAAATTGCGTGGAAAAGCTCTTTCCCTCAAGACCGATGAGCTGGTGACCAAGGCCGGATTTGCCCTGATCATCATGCTGGCTTTGTTCGTTTTTTATGCGGACTTTGAGCGGATCGGATTGATCGACAAGATGGTCAATTTTATTAAAGGAACGGGACTTTAACCTTGAGAGGTGATTATGGCAACTTTTGAAATCAATGAGATCAAGGCCCGCATTCATCATTACCTGGTGACCAAGACCAATTTCGTGCAAGTCAAGGACAGCATGCACGAGGACCAGTTGCGTCTTTTTGTGGACGATGCCATCAATAAACTTTGCGAAGAGACAAAATTAACGGTCACGCTGGAGGAGAGGCAAACGGTCCTGCGCGAGTTGGTCGCGTCCGTCGTGAGTTTAGGTCCCCTGCGTCCTTTTATGGAGGACCATACCATCACCGAGGTCATGGTCAATGGTTTTAAATCAATATACATTCAGCGTTCAGGGAGGATCGAAAAGGCCAATGTCAAATTTCCAGACAACGCGGTTTTGATGCATACCATTCAAAAGATCCTGGCAGCTTCCGCAACCAGCCGCAGGGTGGACGAATCTTCTCCGTATGTGGATTTTTCCTTGCCGGATGGATCGCGCGTCAATGTTATTTTACCTCCTTGTTCCCTGACCGGCCCCGTCCTCACGATCAGGAAATTTTCCCGTGAATTGGCCGCCCTTGACGATCTGATCGAAAAGAAAACGCTCAATAAACAAATGGCCGTGTTTTTGACCGCAGCCATCAAGGCCAAATTGAACGTTGTTTTTTGCGGCTCCACCGGCAGCGGTAAGACCACCTTGCTCAACGTGCTCTCAGCGCATATCCCTGCCCATGAACGTATCATCACCATTGAGGATACTTCCGAGCTTCGCCTGATGCAGGACCATGTGGTTTCCCTGCAGGCCAAGGGGGCTAACGTTGAAGGCCGGGGAGAGGTGACCATCCGCGATCTTTTTATCAACTCATTGCGTATGCGTCCGGACCGTATCATCATCGGTGAGGTGCGCGGCCATGAGATCCTGGACCTGGTGCAATCCATTTCTTCCGGCCATTCAGGTGCCCTGGCCATCGTGCACGCTGATTCGCCCGAGGAATGTTTCAACCGTATGATCACCATGATGCTGATGTCAGGGATCCGCTTGTCCGGCCAACAGATCCAAAAGCAGCTGGCCACCTCCATTGATCTGATCGTATATTGCGAGCTTTATTTGGATGGCGTGCGCAGGATCGCCAATATCACGGACCTGAGATTCGATAAAGAAACCGGCGAGAGTTCATTGAAGGATATATTTACTTTTAAGCAGGAGAAGATCGATGATCAGGGCAAGGTCGTCGGCGATTGGGTGGTCAACAGGCAAAAGCCTTCGTTCCACGATAAGTTCGTAAAACGGAATATCCAACTACCGGATGGTTTTTTTATTTAATTTATGTACTGGTCCAAATATTTTATCCCAACGTTGAAAGAAATCCCGGCTGGCACGGAAGCGATAAGCCATCAGCTTTCCCTGCGCGCAGGGCTGGTCAATATGTTGACCTCGGGCGTGTATTCATATTTACCTTTGGGTTACAGGGTCCTTTCCAAGGTAGAGAACATTATCCGCCAGGAAATGGATACAATCGGCTGCCATGAGCTCTTGATGCCGGCGCTTCATCCCATCGACATCTGGAAGAAGACCGGGCGCGATGTAACGCTTAAAGAGATCATGATCACCTTTGATAATAAAAAGGGCCAGCGCATGTGCCTGGGGCCCACCCATGAAGAGATCATTACCGACCTGGCAAGCCAATTTATCAAGAGTTACCGCCAGTTGCCGGTCACGCTATACCAAATACAGACCAAATTCCGCGATGAGATCCGTACGCGTTTCGGTATTGTCCGCGCCTGCGAATTCATCATGAAGGACGCCTATAGCTTTGACCGCGATGCACAAGGGCTCAAGAAGAATTATGATCTTCAGCTGCAGGCCTATACTAAGATTTTCAAGCGTTGCGGCATCCAGACCATTGTTGTTTCAGCGGACAGCGGTGCCATGGGCGGCAGCGTATCCCATGAATTTTTAGTCGCGGCACCCATCGGGGAGGATGCGGTTTGGGTCCATAAAGAGGGGAAGGAAGCTCCTGTTAAAGATGAAGGGGAGCACACTCAGAGTAAACTTATAGAAATTTCCAAATGGGAACGCAAGGTAGCCATTGAATTAGGTCATATTTTCCAGTTGGGGACCAAATATTCAGAAAGTTTAGGCGCCGTGTATTTAGATGAAGAAGGTCACCAGAAACCTATTATCATGGGCTGTTATGGCATAGGGGTCAGCCGCCTGATCGCTGCCATCATTGAAGTTAATAACGATGCTGCGGGCATCATGTGGCCCAGGGAAGTTGCCCCTTTTGACGTGGAAATTTTGCCCGTGCAAGCCTCGGACGAAACATCCATGAGCCTGGCAAGGACATATTACGAAGAGCTCAAAGCGTCAGGTTTGGATGTGCTTTTGGATGACCGTGATGAAAGCGCCGGACGCAAATTCAACGATGCTGACCTGATCGGTATACCGTTGCGTATCATCATCGGCAAACGCATGTTGGTCAATAATCAGGTGGAGATCAAGATCCGGCGTACAGGAGAAGTCAAAGCCGTTGATAAAAACAAGGTCAAAGAAGAGATATTAAAATTATGGAAGTAATGGCCCTTCAAGATATCCGTTTAAAGCTCGAGGTGCTGGCCCAAAAGATCTGTGAGGCGCATGGCCTGGATTTGATCGAATTAAAGGTGAACGGCCATAAAAATGACGTTTTGATCCAGGTCGTGGCAGATAAACCTTTTGGTGGAATTACTATGAATGAGTGTGCTATACTAAACAGGTATTTGGTTACCGCCATTGAGCAGGAAAACGTATTGCCTCCTGAAGTTTTCTCCCTGGAATTATCTTCACCGGGATTAGACAGACCATTGGTCACGCGCAAAGATTTTATGCGGGTTGTTGGCCAGGAAGTGGATTTTTGGCTTGTGGCGCCTGTGCAAGGAAAAAAAGAACTTCAAGGCCGTCTGGCGCAAGTGACGGAGAATGAACTAATGGTAGACACGCCGGCGGGAAGACTGGCTGTGTCTTTGAGTTCGGTGATCAAAGGAAAGTTAGTCATTTGAAATAAGTTTTTTCAACATAAGTCAAACGAGAGGGTAGTCATGGATAGTGAGTTAATGGTCATTCTGGAACAATTAGAAAGAGATAAAGGCATTGATAAGGAGACCTTGATCGCGGCTGTCGAGGCCGCGGTTGCATCTGCAGCCAGGAAGATATGGACTGTAGATAAGGAAGAAGATATCAAGGTGACCCTGGACCGAAAGACCGGAAAGATCAAGGCCTGGGCCGGGGACGAAGAGATCCATTCCAGCGAATTCGGCCG
>CAZFON010000191.1:0-4232 GCA_964520185.1 uncultured Planctomycetales bacterium
CGATCTGTTTTTATGAGGACCATGTCGGCGGGGATGTCACCAGGATAAGATAACCTTTAATTCATGAGGGCGTGACGTGGTAAAGGAAGCCAGGCAGGCAAGGAGGATCATCAGGCCTTTGAATATCAAATTTTGCCTTGCCCACGAAAACCCTCCTCAATGGAATTCTTCTTCCGTCATAGGCGACATCAGCGCCGGAGGAGTGAAATTCATAGCGCCCCAAGATCTCAGAGGCGCCTCTCTTAGACTGGAGATCGCGTCTCCCCGTCTTGTCCCGCGCCTCTTGAAACTTGAAGCAGAGGTGCTCGATTCAAAACCCAGCGTGCACCCTGCATTTTTTGATATACGCGCCAAATTCCTTAATCTTTCTGAGGAAAATATAAGGGACCTTGCCATCTTGGAAAAAGCTCACCATTGATCTATGGCCGTTTCTGATAAATCAATCCAGCGTCTTGAAACTTTTTTTGAATGGGGCATCGTTTATTCCTTGTGCGCTGTTATTTTTGCCCTGCCGTTCTCCATTGCCTTGCTCGATTCCTTTGCGGCCCTGGCCATTGTGTTTTATATTGCCAAGAAAATAAGCCATATGACGCACCATTGGCCTGCGTCGGGTTTAGGCTTAAAAGAGAGGCTGTGTTTTATCTGGAAGGGGTTTTGCCCCCCGGAGAATTTTCTTAACCGTCCTTTGCAATTTTTGAGCCTGGCTGTTTTTATTTCCGTTGTATTCAGCCAGTATCCGGCTTTAAGTTTTCTGGCTTTTATAGGGAAATTTTTGAAAGTCATTTTCCTGTACTTTTGTCTGATCGAGGTCATTAATGATCACAAGCGCTTGGAGAGCTTCCTGACTTTCATGCTGTTGTCTTCCTACCTGGTGGTTTTAAGCGGCATTGCCCAGCATTTCAGCGGATACGATTTTCTAAGAGGACATGCCCTATCAGGAGGGAGAGCGAACGCATCCTTTTTCAGCGCCAACGGATTAGCCGCATACCTGTTACCTGTTATTGCGCTGGTGGCGCACTTTTTGTTTAAGGCCGTTTGTCGCAGGTCCTGGCTGACGGTCTTAGGGTGGGCCTTTTTTCTGGGCATGGTCCTGGCCTGTTTATGCTGGACCTATTCCAGGGCCTCGTGGCTCGGTTTCTTGGTCATTGTGCTGGTCATGTGCATGCTGGACAGGCGCAAGACGCTGTTAGGGGCTATTTTGTTGCTGGTCTTTATTTTTATCTTTCTGCCCGCCTTGAATGATGTCCGGCATCTTTATTTAATTAATGATAATAGTTTGAGATCTACGGCCCATCATCAGCCGGTAGTTCATCCTTCACCTTCAAAAGCGAACGGCTTTTCCGCAAAGGCTGTTTCTGAGATGGATTTTCTTTTAGAACAAGGAGGATCAGGCCGGCGCCACTTCTGGGATAAAGCCGTATCGTTCATCCGGTTATCTCCGGTCCATGGGACAGGGCTCAATACTTATGGGAGGATGCTCAAGAAAGATCCGGATAAAACGACATGGTGGTATGCGCATAACAGTTATTTGCAGATGACGGCGGAAACAGGGTTCTTGGGCTTGATTTCTTTTTTATGGCTGATATTTGTTTTGTTGGCCCGGGCCTTAAATGCTTGCAAACAAGACATCTTTCTTCAGGCCATGATATCAGGCCTTTCGGGTTATTTGGTACAGAGCTTTTTCGATAATACTTTTTTTGTGGTCCAACTTACTGTTTTGCTGTGGCTCGTTATTGGACTGGTCGTGGCCGGCACGCGCCTGCCTAAGGAATCTACGGGGACTTCTTGGGTAAAATGAAGATACGAAGAATTGGGATCTTGACCAGCGGTGGAGATTGTCCGGGCTTGAATGCCGTTATCCGGGCCGTGACTAAAAAAGCCATGCATGAGCATGGCTGGGAGGTGACCGGCATCAAGGACGGTTATGAAGGCCTGCTTTTTAACAGGCACCGGCATTTGAATGAAATGGATGTGTCCGGCATATTGGCTTTGGGGGGGACGATTTTGGGGACGACCAATAGGGCCAATCCCTACAAATATCCCATTGAAAGCAAGTCCAAGATCGTTTACAAAGACCTTTCCGCCAAAGTCATTGAGAATGTACGCAAATTAAAATTAGATTGCCTGGTTTGCATCGGCGGTGATGGCACGTTGGATACAGCCCATCGTTTGTCCCTTCAGGGCATGGCGGTGGTGGGTGTCCCCAAGACCGTTGACAATGATGTGAAGGGCACGGATGTTACCTTTGGTTTTGATACAGCGGTCCATATAGCTACCGATGGCGTTGACCGGTTGCATACCACGGCCGAATCCCATCACCGGATCATGATCCTTGAAGTGATGGGAAGGACTGCGGGCTGGATAGCGCTTTACACAGGTTTGGCAGGCGGGGGGGATGTCATTTTATTGCCTGAGATCCCTTACGATGTCGAGTGCGTGGCGCGTTATATCAAGGGCCGGCGCAAAAGGGGCAAGAATTTTACGATTGTGGTCATATCCGAAGGGGCCATGCCCATCGGCGGCAAGGTGACGGTGCAGCGGATCGTCAAAGATGCATCAGCGCCTGTCAGGCTGGGCGGAGTGAGTTTTGTGATCGGCCAGCAGCTTGAGAAGGCCACCGGTATTGAAACGCGTAACGTGGTCATGGGCCATCTTCAGCGCGGTGGATCGCCATCGCCTTTTGACAGGATATTAGCGACTCAATTAGGCTCAAAGGCCGTTGATTTGATCGCCGAAGGCCAGTTTGGCTCGATGGTAGGGGTCAGGAACAACCAATTGGTCAGGGTACCTTTGTCAGAAGTGGCGCAGGGTTCCAGGCTTGTTCCGGTCGATCATCCTTTGATCATGGATGCCCGCTCCCTGGGCATCAGTTTTGGTCATCATTCCTGATACTCCCGGACACTCACCGTCGTCCGGAAATTAAAATTGCATAAAATGTTTTTTTTAGTATGATAGGGTTTCATGACCAAAACGCAAAAACCGCAAATTTTTGATTTCGATTACAAGGCCTGTCCCAAAGAAGTCCTTTTTGAGAAATTTCAGACTTCCCAAACCGGACTTTCCGAGGCTGAGGCCCAAGAACGCTTCAATGCCTACGGTCCCAATGAAGCGGCCAGGAAGCAAAAAAGGACCATTGTTTTTCAATTCATCGTCAAATTCTTTCACCCCTTGGTCGTTTTGCTTATTGTTATAGCCGGCGTAACTTTTTGGACCGGAGACCCTGTCAGTGGTTCCATCATCGCTGTCATGGCCTTGATGAGCGTTGTCCTTGGTTTTGTCCAGGAATACCGCGCAGGCAAGGAAGCCGAACGTCTAAGCGAGATGGTACGGGCCATGGCCACGGTCTACCGTAACGGCAAGCCCAAAGATATCCCTATCAAGCAGATCGTTCCCGGTGATATTGTTGACCTGTTTGCAGGGGACATGATCCCTGCGGATATCAGGGTCATCCAAGCCAAAGACCTTTTTATCAATCAAGCGGCCTTGACCGGTGAATCCATGCCTGTGGAAAAAACACCCGGAGCCAACAGCATGGCGTTTATGGGTTCCAGTGTGGTCAGTGGCACGGCGTTGGGTGTCGTGGTCAAAACAGGTCTGGCCACGGAATTCGGTGAAATTTCCAAGAAGCTTTCTGCCATCGCTCAACCGACCAGTTTTGATCGCGGCATCAACACCTTTGTCTGGCTCATGATCCGCGCCATGGTGGTGCTGGTCATTGTCATCTGCGCCATCAATTATTTTACCAAACATAATTTCATGGATGCGCTTCTCTTTTCCTTGTCAGTGGCCATCGGTCTTACTCCTGAGATGCTTCCCATGCTGGTGACGATCAATTTGTCCAAAGGGGCCATTGCCATGTCCAAAAAGGAGGTCATTGTCAAGCGCCTGAACTCCATCCAGAATTTCGGCGCCATGGATGTGCTTTGCACGGACAAGACCGGGACCCTGACCCTGGACAAGATCGTGTTGGAGAAATATTGCGACGTCGTCCGGAAAGAGGACCAGGGGACCTTGCAGCTGGCATATATCAACAGTTATTATCAAACAGGGTTGAAGAATATTTTGGACAAAGCGGTCTTAAAATATGAAAAGTTGGTCGTCAAACAATATAAGAAGGTCGATGAGATGCCTTTTGATTTTTCCCGGAGGATCATGTCGGTGGTCGTGGATATGGAGGGCCGCCACAAGATCATTGCGAAAGGCGCTCCTGAAGAAATTTTAAAAAGATGCAA
>CAZFON010000192.1:0-4206 GCA_964520185.1 uncultured Planctomycetales bacterium
GGATCTTTGATTTTCTTTTTGCCCGGCGTATGTTCAAGGGGTCCCGGATCATCATGGGGGTGACCACCATGGCCTGTCAGGCCCTTGGCGCCGGCAAAGTGAGATTATTTTATCAGGGGCATGTTTATACAGGAGGCCGGGGTGCGGCCTCACTGACCCGTCTTTTTCGCAGGTGGGGGCTTGAAGCCAAAGCATGTCAAGATCCCGACAGGGCGGTCTGGGCAAAATTGATTTTCAGTGCGGTGATGAACCCTTTGCCGGTGATAACCAGGCAGGGGTATGGTGTTTTAAGAACGGACACTGAAGTTTGGGGAATGGTGCAGGATGCCGTCGAGGAAGGCAGGCGGATAGCCCGGCGTCTTAAGGTAAGGCTGGCTTTTGATCCTCTTCGCCTTATCAAAAGGGTGCGCCAGGGCGATCTGTCTTCTATCCAGCATAGGGGCACCCTGTTTCAGGATATGAAGGCCGGCCGGACAACGGAATTGGACTTCATCACCGGAGCTCTTGTCCGTCGGGCCCGTAAGGCAGGTGTCTCCACACCGGCACTGGAACAGATCCTGCATGAGGCCAAAACAGCCGGAGCATAAATGTTATTCAATTCTTTTCCTTTTTTGATCTTTTTTCCCATCGTAACCATCGGGTACTTCCTATGGCCGAACCCGTGGCGTTGGGCCTGGCTGTTACTTGCCAGCTGTGTTTTTTACATGTGGTTCATCCCTGTCTATATCCTGGTATTGTTTGCGTTGATCCTCATTGATTTTACGATGGGGCAATGGATCGAGAAGGCCAGGAACAGAGGGCAAGGGACCAAAAAATATCTCATCTTCAGCATCGTGGCCACCTGCGCAGTATGGTCTATATTTAAGTATTTTAATTTCTTCAGCGCCAATCTTTCGGGTTTGGCGGCTTTTATGGGATTGCATTATCCGCCGAAGATCATCAATCTTATTTTGCCGATCGGCCTGTCCTTCCATACCCTTCAAAGCCTCTCCTATGTCATTGAAGTTTTTAAGGGCAGACAGAAAGCCGAACACCACCTGGGGATATATGCTCTTTATGTGATGTTTTATCCGCAGCTTTTGGCCGGTCCCATCGAGCGTTCGTACCATTTGATCCCGCAGATCCGGGAAAAACATGAGGTTGATTATCAGCGGATCGCGGATGCCCTAAAACTGATGGCCTGGGGGATGTTCAAGAAGGTGGTGATCGCCGACCGCCTGGCTGTCCTGGTGGACCAGGTTTTCGGGGACGTGCATGGTTACAAAGGACCTGCCTTGGCTCTAGCCACGGTTTGCTTTGCGATCCAGGATTACTGTGATTTTTCCGGATACTGTGACATTGCCATCGGCTCAGCCCGGGCCATGGGATTTCGCCTGACAACGAATTTCAACTTTCCTTTCTTTTCAAGGTCCATCGCCGAATATGCCAGGCGTTGGAACATCACCTTCTTTAGCTGGGTCAAGGACTACATTTATATTCCTATCTGCCAAAGCCGCCTGTTGCATGATAACCGCCTGGCCGCTGTACTGATCGCCCTGACTTTTTCCGGTTTTTGGCATGGGGCCAATTGGACCTTTGTCGTCTCCTTTGAGGTGTTCGCGTGCTTTATCATCCTCTCGAGGGTTACGCGCAAGTTCAGGGAAAAGATTTACGGGGTCCTTGGATTGGACAGGGAGAATATTTTTGCCAGGCTTTGGCAGACGGGAGCAGCTTTTTCTTTGTTGTGTTTCGGCCTGATCTTTTACAGGGCCCATGATTTGAACGAAGCCTTTTACATCATCAGCCAGTTGCCGCGTGGCTGGGGGCATGGTTTTCTGTTAAACGGCTATACCTCGTTGGAGTTTGATAAACACTGGTGGGTCCTTTCCGCCCAGCTGGTGGTGGTGCTGGTGATGATGGATTTACTGCATATGAATGCCCACGGGAAATTCGTATTTGCCAAGGACCCGGCGTGGGTGAGATGGGGATATTATTACGGCCTGGTGATGGCCATGATCTTGTGGGGACAGTATGGACAAAACCAATTCCTTTACTTCCAATTTTAAAGCCAGGGATGTCTGGCGGCTGGCGGCTAAACTGGCGCTTTTTATGCCTTTGTTATTGGCCGTTGCTGCCGTCAATATTTGCATAGATCCCGGCGGCATCTATAAAGGATACGTCAATAAATACCAGCGCTATGAATATCAGGTCTCCCGGGAAATGGCGCGGGGAAAGAATATCCGGGCCCTTCATCCGATCGATGACCGCCTGTTGCAGAAATATTTTATCGAGAACTTTAGCTCGCCTCCGGACGTGGTAGTTTTGGGTTCCAGCCGCTCCTATTGGCTGGGAGAAAACATATTCCCCGGTAAAAAAGTCATCAATAACTCCCTATCAGGGGTGGAGCTCATGGATTATCTGGGCATATTCGATATCTATGCCAGAAAAAACTTATACCCCAAGCGCGTGGTCATGCTGCTTGATCCCCAGTTGATCGGGTCTCCCATCCTTTATGATCAGTGGGGTTCTATCAAGGAAGAAGCCTACGGGATGCTGGACCTGCTGGGTATTTATTCCGGAAGGATCCAACAGCCGCTCATCCCGCCGGCATGGCTTAATGTGTTTTCTTTTAGTTATTTTCAGAGGGCCGTCGGGCAATGGGGCCACCGGTCGCCCCGGCAGGCCAACCTTATGGATGAGAATATTCCTGATGAGCAGGTTTTGTTCAAGGATGGCCGCCGCTGGATGCCCTGGCAGCTGCATTCCTGGGGTGTTGAAAAAGCTGCGATCAAAGAGCTGCTGGGCAAGTCCCCCCAGGAGCCTCTTTTTGCCGACTTGGACAAGGCCCTGGGGGAAGCGGGAACGCTGAGGTCTCCCAATAGCAGTAAAACGATCCGGGGCATTAATCACGGCACGGTCATGAAGATCATGCACTATCAGATGCGGTCTGATAAAAGGCTGGAAGACACGCTGGAGACCTTCATCCGGTATTTGATGAAACGCAACATTCAAGTGACCCTTTGCCTGCTTCCTTACCATCCCGAATTGTATAACGGATTTGTTGAGATCAACAAAAGCCCCGGAGCATTGGACATCATCGGTGTTGAGCATTATTACCGTGACATGGCCCGCCGGTTGGGCCTGACCATGGTGGGGTCCTATGACCCCGCGGCCTGCGGCCTGGACGGCAAGGATTTTTATGACGGGGACCACCTCCGGGATGATATATTAGAAGAAACACTTAAGTCAAAAGGTTCTGTATGTTCAATGCCGGGGCTTTAAAAAAAGTAGCGTGCCTGATACGCGGGTTTTCCCGTAGAGATGCCCGATGGCGGGCGCATGGGCGGCTTGGTTCCTGGGAAGATTTCAGGCGCCTGCCCGTTTCCGACCGTAATTCCCTTAAAGCATTTTGCGATGCCGGCCTGGTGAAGGAAGCTTTTAGTGTAACAGCCACTTCAGGTTCGACCTCATCCCGTTTGGTCATTGCCCATAGCCGTGAAAGTTATGAGGCCCATTTGCGGCGTTTGGTCAAACTGTACCGTCTCGCGGGTGTGAGGAAGGGGATGCTGTGTTTGAATTTATGTTCCTACGAATTAAACAGCGGCGGACGCCTGATGGACGCGGCGTTCAAGGCCGCGGGGGCAGGGGTCATTGCCTTTGGGCCTGTCAGCACGCCACTGAAGGTCCAGGAAGCGGCGGTCCTCATCAGGCAATTGAAACCGGTCCTGATCAACGCCTATACCAATCAGCTCTTCGATTTGTTTACAGCATTGGGCCTTCAACATACCATCCGGCGCTGTTTGGTCAACGGCGAGCCCCTGTGGCCGGATTACCGCAAGCGGATAGAACGCTTGGGCGGCGTCCGTATCCATGATCATTACGGCGCCATGGAAATTTCCGGCCTGGCTGTTGCCCTCAAGCCTGACGATAAATATATGAGGGTGGTTGATGACGGCCTGTTGCTTGAGGTGATGGACGCCTCCGGTAAGGCCTCGGCCACAGGCAGAGGGGATTTATTGGCCACGGACATGGATAACACAAGCATGCCGTTTATCCGCTACCGGGTGGGGGACGAAGTTGAGCTTATCCGCCGACGGGGATCGTTGTGGATCAAGGTTTTCTCCAGGTCACAAGACAGCCTGCTTATCAATGGTGTCGTTGTCATGAAACAGGAGCTGGTCCGAGCGGTCAACGATCTTTTGGGCCATCCCCGGTTCTTTTTTGTGG
>CAZFON010000193.1:0-4200 GCA_964520185.1 uncultured Planctomycetales bacterium
GTGCTCTCCGGCGTCATGATCAAGATGGGTATTTACGGCATCTGCCGGGTGTTATGGATGCTCGGTACTGTGCCGGATTGGTGCGGGTATCTGCTTTTGCTCATCGGCGTCGTGTGCGGGGTAATGGGCGTTTTATATGCCTTGGGCCAGCATGAATTAAAAAAGCTTTTGGCTTATCATAGCATTGAAAATATCGGCATTATTACGCTGGGTTTGGGGTTGGGGTTATTGGGAGTGAATAACCATTTACCCTTCCTGGCCGTTCTGGGTTTTGGCGGAGGTCTTTTGCATGTCTTAAATCATGCTTTATTCAAAGGGCTTTTGTTCTTGGGGGCAGGGGCTGTCATTCAAAAAACACATACCGGCCAAATAGACGAAATGGGAGGGCTGGCCCGTGTCATGCCCTTGTTAAGTCTTTTGTTTCTCATCGGGTCTTTAGCCATCTGCGGATTACCGCTTTTTAACGGATTTATCAGCGAATTCATGATCTACTTCGGCCTTTTCCACGGGCTTGCTTCTTTGCCGCAGCAGGGTGCTTTTGCCTGTGCTTTGGGTATCATCGCGCTTGCTCTCATGGGTGCTTTGGCCCTGGCTTGTTTTTCCAAGGTTTATGGTACGGTATTTCTAGGCGAGTCCCGCCATTTGAAGGTATCCCAGGAATGGGGGAAAACCTCATACCTGATGCTGGTCCCCATGCTGGTTTTGGCTGGTTTGTGTTTATGGATCGGTCTTTTCCCCCGGACCATGGTAAACCTGGCCCTTTCAAGCGGGGCTTATTTATCGCACATGGATCTTTCAGGTCTTCCTGTTGGAAATATTTATTCTCCTCTATCTTTTATCATCAGGGGGGCTTTCATTTTTCTTATCTTAGTGGTGTTCCTGGCTTCTTGCCGCCGATGGCTTTTGCAAGGCCGTTGTGTGCCTGTGAGGGAAACCTGGGGCTGCGGATTTTCAAAAGGAACGCCCAGGATCCAGTACACCTCTTCTTCTTTTGCCAGGCCTATCGTTGAGTTCGTGAAAGTGATCCTGTTCTTTCGGCAAAAAGGCCCTGAGATGAAAGGCAAGTTTCCGGCCAAGACCACCATGAGTTCGTCGGTCCTTGACGCTTCCGAGGAGTATTTATTTAAGCCCTTGTTTGACAAGCTGACGGGCTTTTCCAAGAACCTGGATATCCGTCGTATCCGTTATACCCAAATGTATTTGATGTATATTTTTCTGTATTTGATGGTTTTGCTGATTTGGAAAATGAAATAAAGGTGACAGGTACATTTATCCATAGTTTTTTAAATAAAGGATAAATGTACCTGTCACCTTTATTCACCTTTATTGAATACTATGAACAATATATTCTTAATTTTATCCCATTGGCTGATCGTCCTGGTCCTGTCGCCTTTATTGATAGGCATCATCGCCAAAGTCAAAGCTTTCTTTGCCGGCAAGAGAGGACCTTCATTTTTTCAGCCTTATTTTGATCTGCAAAAGCTTTTTCAAAAGACCCCTGTTTACAGCCGTACGACGACATGGGTCTTTCGAGGCGCGCCTATTGTCAATCTCGCTGCTGTATTGGTCCTGGCCTTGATCGTTCCCTTGGGCCCTTTTAAAGCGCCCTTGGAATTTGGCGGTGATATTCTCCTCGCCGCGTACATCCTGGGGTTGGGGCGTTTTTTCATGATCATTGCGAGCCTTGATACCGGCTCCAGCTTCGAGGGCATGGGCGCCAGTCGTGAAGCTTTCTTTTCGTGCCTTTCCGAACTGGCCTTGTTCATGAGTTTTATAACGCTCTCCCTGATGGCCCACAGTATTTCTTTGTCTACCATGATCGTATCCCAGGTCCCTTTATCATGGGCATTGATGGGCGTTCTTATGCCCGGCACTCCCGCCTGGTCACCGGTGCTTCTCTTGGTGGCAGCCAGCTTTTTTATCGTGATCCTGGCGGAAAATGCCCGTATTCCCGTAGATGATCCTGACACCCATTTGGAATTGACCATGATCCATGAGGTGATGGTCCTGGACCACAGCGGGGTTGATTTTGGTTACATGCTTTATGCAGCAGCCGTAAAATTGTTTGTTTTTGCGGGCATCCTCGTCCCCATCATTTTTCCATTACAAACAGGGAACACCCTTGTCGATATGCTCCTTTTTCTGGGCGGAATATTAACCATTGGTATTGCGGTGGGGGTGGTGGAATCAACCATGGCGCGCCTTAGGCTCAACAGGGTCAAGGATTTCCTGTTGATCGCATTTGCTTTGTCTTTTTTTGCATTTGTAGTCAAGATGTGGAGGGGCTAAATGGCAGGCTGGGGTGATGTGATCTGTATCATGGCGGTATTTTTATCGTTGGCTATTTTATCCAGTCATCGTGTCTCGGCCATGATCCGTGTTTTTGCACTGCAATCCTTTATCCTAAGCCTTTTGCCGTTTTTCCTGCACGTCTCTTTTATCTCAAGCCAGGATATTTTTATCGCTCTGATGACCCTTCTTTTAAAGGCCTTTTTGATACCATCGATCTTGTTTTGGGCCATCCGGCATGTGTCTATGCGTTCGGAGGTCAAGCCCATCATTGGTTTTGGCACATCCATTATCCTAGGGGCCATGGTCATTGCCGCCGCCTTCTGGGTTTCATTGTCTTTGAGATTGCCCGGCAAGCCCGTTTCCGACCTCATCCTGCCTTGCTCTCTGTCGACGGTGCTTTTAGGGTTCATGATCATGGTCACCAGGGTGCGTGCCGTGACCCAGGTTTTAGGTTATTTGATCATGGAAAACGGCATCTTCCTTTTTGCCGTCTCATCCCTGGATGTGATGCCGGTCTTGATCGAAATAGGCATCCTGCTGGATATTTTTGTGGCGGTCTTTATCATGGCGATCGTCGTCAACCATATTAATGAGGAATTTGAGAACGACCCGGCGTCTGTCAGCCGTTCGAAGATGGGGGAGACGTTTTGATGCTGTCCATTTTGGTATTAATGCCCTTTTTATCAGGCCTCAGTGTTTTATTACCGGTAAGCAAAAATTTCAGGACCAGGCTTTTGGCCGTGGTATCTTTTATCTATTGCCTGGCCGTGGCCTCATTTTGGAAAGGCCTGCCGGCAGGGGAATACAACGGTTTTCTCGTGCTTGATCCGCTCGGATTGATCCTGCTGTCGATCATCGGCTTTCTTTATCTGTCGGTCGCTGTTTTCATGATCGGCTTTTTCGAGCATGAGCCAAGAAGCAACCGCACCTTTTGCGCTTGTCTGCTGTTTTTGCTTTCCACCATGACCCTGGTTGCGGTGAGCTATCATTTCGGGCTTTTGTGGGTGGCCATCGAGGCCACGACCTTATTCAGCGCGCCCTTGATCAGTTTTCACCGCAGTCAGCAAAGCCTCCAGGCGACCTGGCGGTACCTGCTGATCTGCTCCGTCGGTATTGCCTTGGGATTATTGGGAACATTTTTCTTAGGTATAGCCGCGCACAATGTGCATACTCTTTTATTGCCTGCCCTGCTGAAGAATGCGCACCTTTTGTCCGTGGACTGGTTAAAATTAAGTATCATCTTTTTTATCGTAGGTTATGGCTGTAAAATGGGTCTGGCGCCCACCCATAGCTGGAAACCAGAGGCCTATGGCCAGGCCACGGGTATGGTGGGGGTCTTGATGGCAGGCGCCTTGACCCAATGTCCTTTTCTGGCCCTGCTTCGTATCAGCCAGATTTGCAACAAGACGGGGCTGACGGGATTTTATTCTTCCATCCTGATCGTCTCCGGTCTTTTATCCCTGGCAGTGCCGGCCCTCTTCATTTTAGGCGAGAAGAACGTTAAAAGGGCCTTTGCCTATTCTTCGATCGAACATATGGGTTTTCTGGTTTTAGGTTTAGGTCTGGGAGCGGTTGGATTATTCGGCGCGCTTTTTCATATGATCAACAATGCGCTGGCCAAGGTCATCATGTTTCTGACGGCAGGGTCCATTGCTCAAAAGTACGGTTCTTGCCGTACAGATGATGTGAAGGGGGTCATTCATCTTTATCCGGTCACGGGCGTCTTTTTGATCGCGGCCCTTTTGGCAGGAACAGGGGTCTTTCCTTTTGCCACCTTTCACAGTGAACTTTTGATCCTTAACGCTTCTATTATCACCAAACATTACCTTTTGGCCGCAGGCGCAGTAATATGCTTAGGGGTGATGTTCATCGGCATCGGTAAAATTGTCCTGGGGGTGATCCAAGGAG
>CAZFON010000194.1:0-4178 GCA_964520185.1 uncultured Planctomycetales bacterium
AGCTCCCTGTATATGTAGCGGGCGAGGCGGGTGAGCCGCTGGTATACGTGCCTGCGGGGATCTTCCCCACACAAGAGCCGTTGGTGGTGCTATCCGGACCTGAACATTTCTTATAACAATTATTGGTGTACGTCCACTCGGGTGCTGCGTTACCGCTATTGCATGTTGCTGTTACTGTTCCGGTACAGGCGCTGGGACAGCTTAAGCTGGGGCTATTACCGGAGGCTGTATTCGCCGGTAATGACACGTTACAACTCGAATTCGTAGCGGTTGCTGTCCCTGCCCCGCACGGCTTCGGATTGACCCGTACGGCCGAGGCATTCGTGGATAACACATATTGCCCTGAGGCGTCTTCAACCTGCGCAATGAATTCGAAAGTGATCGGTGATGTGAGGACTGGGAGGCTGGAAAGGCCTAAGGAGATCGTATAGTCGCCCGCCGGCCCTGTCGCCGTCATCGTCCCACTGTCATAAGTATAGCCAGTTGGTCCAGTGATCGTTGCGGTCAGATTAGAAGCAAGAGGAAGCGGGCTTGTCGTGCAGTTCTCCAAAGTTCTGGCGCTGCTATAAAGGGTCTGGAAAGACACCGTATACGAGGTGGAGCTTCCGCTGACAGTTGCCGTAAGGGTCGGTGCCGGGCTATACGTTTGGCCTTGGTTGTACTGCGCGGCGGGAGATGCCGGACAAGGCGTAAATGAGGCAACATACCCAGCGGACGTGCTCTTGAGGGTAATCCCCGTCGCTGTAGTTGTCCCCGGATTGACGGTGACGGTTGTGGTGCCAGAACCTAATCCGGCGCCTCCAATTTGATCAGAAAGATTGTTGACGCAGCAATTGGTACTGCCGCTATAGGTGTTGCAGGCATAGGTCAAGCCTAACTGGCTTAAGCCAGGATAAATAGTCGCACTAGGCGCCGAGTATCCTGCCGGCGCAGTATATGGCGAGCTTCCCCCGTTGGTCGCTGTTTTTACAACGCACCAATGCATTTGCGAAGCATTCAAGGTGCCGGAGACAGGAAGATTGCTCACATTCGGGAAATAATTTTTCATCTCCCAGAAAAACGGAAAGACCCCGTTGGGGAAATACACGCCGTTCGAAGAGCTTCCTTTGGGAGAGATGTTCGTTGAGAAAGGCCCTTTTTGCTGGTCCCGTCCGTACTGGGCCAAGAAGGCCGTTGTCGAAGTATAATTCTGGTAGGTGGAGTCGTAAATGTACGGATTTGTACTGCCATAAGGGTTATATGATGTATTCGTACAATTAGAAGGAATGCATCCGGTGGCCGTTGGAGTGATATTGCAAGTGCATGCCGCGCTCTGTGGATCGCTGCACCCTGTTGCTGAAGTGGGCGCCGGACAAGAAGATGGACGTAATAATTTGTATTTATGTTGCTGGCTCGATTGACCGCTGGAATTATATTCAGGATTCGGCTCGCTGAAAGGCTGGCAGCAAGGATCGCAATAAGCGCTGTAGGTCGAGTCTCCTGGGTTCGAACCGGCGCTGCAAGCAGCGCTCAGTTGGAACATGTTCGGCATGGCCATCATGCAATTCGGGTCCACGGCTGAGCATTGGCTGCCGTCCGCGCACGTAGCACCTATCTTGCATTGAGTGCCATTGCCGCAATGCCCCCATTCCTGGCAATTGCTGCCGTCGGCGCAGGTTGAACACCGGCTGCCGTCCGCACACGCAATGCCGTTCTCGGTACACGCCGCGCCATTGGTACACGTCCCATGCCCGACGGTGCAGGCGCTGCCGCTGGCACAATAACCGCTTGTCCCGATAAGTCCCCAGGATGTGTTGGGGCAATCCGTGGAGCATTGCGGATTGAGCGGGATCCCCGGATAGGTTAAATGGTCCATGGAATTTTGTACGCAAGTACTGCCATTGACGAATTCACCTAACTGATTGAGGAAAAACTGCGCCTGAGAGCTGTCGATCGTGGTGTCAGCCGAATTCAACATCCGCAATCGGTCAGTATAATAAAACGCAAACCTGGGGACAGTATCATTCGGAAAACCGTTGGCCCAATTAAGACCGAAGACACCGTTGGTATTCATATCAAAATAATCGGTGATCAAAGTCTGGTCCGTAATAGAGCTTTGCAGTGCCGTGCTGACGCCCCCCTCATAGAATTGTTGCTGGATGGGCTGGTCTTTCTGCATGCTATTCCAGAGCTTAGTGATCCCTGGTTGGACCACACAAATCTGAAGGACCAGGTTTACTACGGCCATGACCACTGCGGCCGCTGCCAATACAATGGCCAAAACAACCCATATACCGCTTCCTGCTCCTGCCGTGGTGATCGTGATGACCAGGCAGATGATCGCCACTACGACGGCAATGATGGCCATGATAATCCCATTTAAGGAAGATATCTGGTTGGTGTTCTGCAAATAAGTTTGTTTCTGCATCTCCCCGTAGCTGGCCGCATCCGAAGCCAACAGCGAGGCCGCCTGGTCAGCAGCAATGGTGACCAGGGCCTTGGTATGGGCAATGCGACCCCAGTTTAAAGTGATGGCAAAAAAGATCAGCGCCGCTGCGGTCAGTAATATCATGATCAGCGATGTTTGCCCTAAAGATCTTCTATTGATTCTTCCCATCATCGCCTCATTGAGTTCCCATAGGTTATTTTTCCGTGGTACACCCCTGCAATGGGTTGTACGCCCTGGATGTCATCTGTCAGTTGATACGCCGGATCCCCTGTTGCCGAATACGTCAGCGCGCCGTTTTCCATCTGGTATTGACGCTGGGCCAGGTCAATTCCTGCCCAGCGGAAAACCTGCACCATGCCGTAGATCAAGAACATAATGACCACCACGGCAAAGGTAAATTCCACGGTCGACTGCGCTTTAATGCTCTTGCCTAACATGATCATTTCTGCACCTTCATTTGTCCGGATGTTGCCGTCATCCATAAATGGCCGCGCAGGTCCTGCAGACGGCTTCGGACATAAAGAATGTTGTTGTTTTCATCAAAGCACGTTGACTTGATGTTCATTTCGGAACTAAAGCAATTGACGGTATGATTGGCGGCGTCTTTTTGATTAGGAGCGATACAAACCTCTACCGGATTGGGGTACGCGCAATTCGATAGGCAGCTTGTCTCGGCAGTCGTGCAAGCCGTTATACAAGTATTGTTGGCCCCGCACGCTGCGACACAACCATTGTATGTCGTCGCACAACCCTGATTGCAGGTACCTGAGGCATTCACTGCGCAAAAACGGCCGGTATTATTGCTCAATTGCACCATGCGCTGGATCAGGTCTATGGTATCGCGTTTGGTCTGGCTGCGCACCACCTGCCCTGTTTCAGGGTTCAACATTTGCCCTTCCTTAATCTGCAAGAAGGTGCCGTTTTGGGTAAAAGTAAAAACCTGGGCATCGCTCTGGATCCCCGGCCTGGGGCCGCACGAATTGATATCCCAGCCTGAATCAAAGTCCCCTAATTGCGGGTCCGAATAACTTAACGTAGGCTCCCCTTTGGCATTAGGCCCACTGATCGAGTAAATGGTCACTTCTTTCATTCTTCCATCTATATCATACTGCGGAAATTGACCATTGCTAGTAACTAATCCGATCATTGCTGCGGTGGTCCCTGCCGTGGCTGTCCATTCCCAGGCCATGTATGGCCGCAAAGCGCTCGGGACAATGCTGCTCCCCGGCTGACCGGAAGGGATATTGTTGCGCTGAAGGTCGAACAGCAGGTCCCCGTTATTATTGCAAAGCGTCGCACTGGGATCTGCTAAACACCGGTCCGAAGACAGTTCCTGATTTTGGCAGGGATGTGAGGCACAGGTCGGCGCATTGACGGTATAGACCGGTGCTGCCTCAGCCGCTCCGGGGATCAACATATTGGCCACAAAGGTATAGAAAAGTTTATAAGCGTAGGGCGGCACACTATCCAATACTTTCTTGATATTGACTAATTGAGCGTTAACGGCTGCCGGTGTTGACTGGGCTACCCGCGCATTAATTTGGGCCTGAGTATAGGGGGGCGATGTAAGCTGGGGGAAATACGTGCTGAACCATCCCCTATACCTTACCATAAAAGCGCTCCATGCCGTGGATGATGTACCGGCCGTTACGTAGGCGGGATCGATTATCCCCACCGACGATGCATTGCCTCCGATCTGATCGATCAAAGACACTGGAGACTAGGCAAGCATGTCGAAAAAACCAACACC
>CAZFON010000195.1:0-4161 GCA_964520185.1 uncultured Planctomycetales bacterium
GTAACTTTTATATGGCACTGATGCCTTTCCTTTCTGGACAGCTTCCATACCCCGCCGGCAAAGCTCCTTGGCGTAATCTGTCCATATCCCTACTCCCCAGTAACGAAAACAGCTTGTCTGGGATAATAGAAGATATAATAGGGCCTCTTGATAGGGTCGTGAAGTTTTATCTGTATTTTTTTGGTCGAATTTCTCATGGAAGGCCGCACTCAATTGATTGATGGGATCAAGCACGTTCTCATAGCCTTTGACCCAATTGCGGTCACTGGTCCAAGAACCTTTATCCAGGTTAAAAGAGGAGTCCGACTTGTGCAGCTCTTCGATGGCTTTGTTGACAGCTTGCGGCTCGAATTTCTTGATCTTCTGCCAGATCCGGTGTTGCAAGACCGGTTGCACCGGCTCGAAATCAGCAGGACCGAGCCCTTCTGCCTGTAAGAATTCCAGGTATTCGGAGCCATTCAAGGCCACGGTCCCCTCGGTGCCCAGGCTTTGAATGCCCTGGGTATACATGGGCGTAAATTCATTCATCATCACGCCGCCGTTCTCTCCGTCGCCGATCTGACAGACAAAAGGCGGGACCATCTTGCCGGCCACCTGCTGCCTGGATAATCCCTTCGCCTCAAAGAGAGGCTGCATCTGGGCCACCAGCTTGGTATCCGATCCCTGTGTCTTGATAAGTACCGTGATCTCCTGAATTTGCCCTAATGAATTCTTAGCCACCAGCTTGTGCGGGAAATGCGGATTTCTGATGCCCCGGCCCTGAGGGTCTTCGATGGTATGCTCCTGCACCATGAGCCACTCATAGCCGCATTCCTTTAGGGCCTTGACATATTCATAACAAACATCCGGATGGATGGGTAGATGCATCTCCGGCGCAGAAAAACCTTTGATGCGGCTTTCGGCCTCCTTGCCGAATATCGATGCAAAATGATGGCGAAAAGCCATGATGTGCAGTTTGATATCCGGTACCGGGGTAGAAGTAACAACGGAATGCGACCACATGGTCCCCAGCCACTCGACATAAGGATAATAAGCCTTATTACAGGTGATCTTCTTTAAATTCTCCAGCGCCTCGCCCCCTTTCATCTGACGCAGGCCCCACAGGAGATTGCCGGAATAATCCAGCATGATGCGCGGACTTTTGCCTTCCTTGACCAGGTCCGGAACGATCCAGGAAAGGCGCTGGTAGCATTGGAAAAACACTTCGGCATTATGATTGTCCCCGATGGAAGGGTTATTGAACATGTCCTGCAGGTTGGAGACCAGCTGGGCGCTTCTCATATCGCCCCCTCCTGCGGGAATAGTGGGCTGATGCATGTGGAGCGCGATGCCGAAGGAAGCCCTTACATTATGGAAATTGACATTGGAGCAGGCGCTGTAAAGATCCTTGCTTTTAGCAGGACCGAACTCGTTATCCTCAGCATAAATATTAGGTAAATTTTCAATGATGTCATCCATGGTCTACCTCCCTGCCGGCACCTTCGTGCGGGAATGCTTTTTGAGGTGCTTCTTGGGCTTTGATAAGGTTGAACGGACCTTCTTCGCAGGCAAAAATTTGCGGCCTTCCAGGTAATATTGGACGCAATTTGTCTCCCCAAAAATATTGTCCCTGAATTCGATCTCCTTAAGCCAAGTCTCGTCGATGGAATCCTTCTGGATATCATCGACCAGTTTAAAGAACCGGTTCAAATGGCCTTTGAGCCTTTTGTTGGCATAAGGAACAGTGGTCTCTGACTTCATGATAAAGGGCCAGTCGCTGGATTCGGCCAAAAGCAACTCACGGGCCGCCTGGTTAAGGGCCCGGTACCGCAAGGCGGACTTGAAAGGGTTCTTGCCGAAATTGCCCTGGATCAACTCCGCATGTTTGCGCCCAAGGTCTTTCATGATCCGGCCGGCCTCGTGCAGATAAGGATAGATCCAATCATTGGAATCCGAAAGCCAGAATTCACTGTAGCCCTTGTATCCCCAGCTCGAGGCGCTGGGCATGGCCACCTGATTGGTGGCATACTCCTTCAAATACTCCGTCGGAGTGATCATCTCCACGGTGTCCTGGTCATGATGGATCTTCCTGGCCAGAAAGTCGATCCATTGGGGGCCTTCGAACCACCAGTGGCCGAAAAGCTCCGCGTCATAAGGGGCCACAATGATGGGCTTGCGGCCCATATGAGGGAATAAATACTCGATCTGTTTTTGACGGTTGAACATGAAATGCCCGGCGTGAAGGGCTGCCTTGTCCCTGGCCGCCTGGGGCTGGTAAGGATCTTTCAATTCCGTATCGCCGGTGATACGCCAGTACTTCATGCCGGTATTGATACGAATACCGTCGGGGTGGATATACGGCTTGATGTAGTCAAAGTCGAGCTGAAAGCCGATATCGCGGTAAAATTCGCGGTAATCCGCATCGCCCGGATAGCCTTCTTTGGAGCTCCAGACCTGTTTGGAAGATTCCCAATCGCGGCCAAAAGCAGCAACGCCGCTTTCCGGGCAATAGACAGGCGCGTATACTCCGAATTGAGGCTGCGGGTCCGCGTTCATGATCCCGTGGGAATCACAAAAGAAATACCTGATCCCTGCTTCTTTTAAAAGCCGGTCCAGGCCCGGATAAAAACCGCATTCAGGAAGCCACATCCCCTTAGGGAAAACGCCAAAATGTTGATGGTATTGCTCGATACCTATCTCGATCTGGGCCTTTACCGACGACTCATTGATCTTCAAATTCGGCAGAAAGCCGTGAGTGGCGCAGCAGGTGATGATCTCAAGGTTTCCTGCTTCCTGGAATTTCTTAAAAGCATTGATCAGATTTTTCTGGTATTGATGCACGAAAAGCTCGCGCGCATCCACAAAACGGCTGTAATACATGAGCGCCAGGCCATGATACTGGGGATCATGACTGGTCCTCTCCAATTCCCTGGCCGCCAGCTCAATGAGCCTATTGATGTGGCGTATGTAACGCTCCTGAAGCAGAGGATCGCTGAACATGGCAGCCAACGTCGGGCTGATGGTCATGGTCAGGCGAAAATCAACATCATCGCGGGTCAAGCCCTCAAAGGTCCGGATCAAGGGGATATAGGTTTCGGTGATGGCCTCGAACAGCCAGTTCTCTTCCAAAAAATAATTTTCTTCCGGGTGGCGGACATAAGGCAGGTGAGCATGTAGGACAAGGGCCAGATACCCTTTTGGTTTTTTAGGCACGGGGGTCCTTTAAGATCTTGGGAAAACTTTTAGTTTGCTCGCGTTCAACGCCCGTATTGATATGGCGCTGTTCAAAACCGTCCGAGGATTGGGCAATGAATTTAAGAGGGACCTTCCCGTCCGGCAAACTGTAACGCAACGAAAAGGTACCGTCAGGGTTTAATTTGATCTCCTCTGCATTGAGCCAGACCTGTGCATCGGCCTCTGTCCTGCCGTGCACGATCAGCTCCGCCCAAACTTCAAAAAAGAATTTTCTCTGTTTCAACCGCTCTTCGCTGCCGCCCTGTTGCGGATTGGACAGGTTTTCGGAAGCGCCCTGCTGACTTTCCAAGAATTCCATGGAAGCGCCCTGCCGGAGGTTTTTCATCAATTCAGGACAGGTCACGACAGGCCTGACCTTCTGCCAGGAAAGGACGCCTGCGCCCCCTTTCCTTTTAAGGACTTCTTCCATCGAGTGAGGAGCGGCGGCATGTTCCTTTTTATTCCAGCGCCGGGAAACCCAATTAAAAAGTTTCAAGTAATAATCGCGGATGTCCTGGGGGCCCAAATGATAAAGACGCGCTTTGCGGGGCGCTTTTAACTTGGCGAATTTGTCCTTGGCCACGTGCATCAATCGCTGGTAACGTTGCCTGATCTCTTCCTTGAGATACGGCTGGGATTCACGATGGGTTTTGATCTCCTGCCAGATGAGGTCACTTCTTTGGGAACTTGTCACGGGAGCTGTGCGCACCCCATTGGAACGCGTCAAGGGGATAAAATGACCTGCCTTGCTTCTCAGCCCAAGCTCCACGATATAATCCGTATTATCCTGCCAGACATGAATATACCAGTCCTTCACCGATAAACCTACATCCAGGTCCCAGGTATGGCTCCCCGTGAGGTCAAACACCCGCAGGATCAACTGGGCATTTTCTGCCTCGAACTGCAACTTATTGCGAAGGCGGTCGATATCTTCCTGGGTATAATCCC
>CAZFON010000196.1:0-4132 GCA_964520185.1 uncultured Planctomycetales bacterium
TGGGATACGCTGATGCCTTTTTCTTTTTTAAAATTTCGCAGTTTCCCGATATCAAAGAAACGGCAGACGCGTTCGATGTCCTCTTGGGAGCAATCAAATTCCCTTTTATCGAAGGTCAGGTGGTCTACACCGGCGGTTAGAGGGGATGCTTTGCGCTTGATGGGCATGACATAAGTATACAATAAGTATAGAAAAAGGTGACAGGTACATTTTTCAAAAAGGTGACAGGTACAATTTTTAGAAAATTATGCGGAAAATGTACCTGTCACCTTTTTCTTGCTTGGGCAAAAAGTTAAATTAACTGGGTATAGGATGCGGCATGATTATTGATGTTATATCAATTTATTAATTTGACATCGGCAACATTCTCTTGACATTATCGTCTTAATTTGATATTGTTTAATCGTTGATTAAATATCAACAAATCCCCCTGAAAGTCGTATGCTCGATCCCAAGCCTCCGGCGGTGGTTCAGACCAATCGCCTTCCTCTTTTAGCGGCTGTCATCATTCTTATAGTACTGATAGGCGTTTTTATGTATAAGACCCAAATAAATCATAAAATGCCTATGGCGGCGGTTAAGCCAAGGGCCTCCATTGATATCTCTACCAGGGCCTATGAGGCGAAATGGTTTAATGACGAAAAATTCCGCCATATAAAGATCAATACAGCGCTCCATCAGCCCACCGCCAGCCAGATCACGGCCAAGATAATTTCAAACCAGGAGCTTGATTTGAAAAAAAGGGAGATCGAGGATGAATATTCGACCGAGCTTGAGATCAAAAAGTTGGAAGATAAGAATACGATCGAGGAAAAGAAATTGGAATTACAGGCTGGCCTCTCGTCCCTGAATATTGATGTCCCTTCCCAGCCAGGGGTATTGGGCAAACCCCAGGAGAAGCCTATACGGCAGGGGGGCATGTCAGAGCAATTAAATGAGATCATGAACATGGTCAGTTCCGTCACTGGCGCCCGGGTACCGGTGTCCTCCTTGACGGCAGGTTCTCTGGGAACAAATACTGGTCATGAAGATGCTAAGGAGGCCTTTTGGAACAAAGCCGGCGGGGATGATGATTATTTGCCCTATTCGAAGAAGCAGCCGCATTCAGCGTACGAGGTCAAAGCAGGCAGCTATATCCCTGCGGCGCTGATCACCGGCATTAATTCGGATTTGCCGGGAAGCGTCAATGCTCAGGTCACGGAAAATGTTTACGATAGCACGAGCGGCAATTACCTCCTGATCCCTCAGGGCGCAAGGCTGGTAGGCGAATATAACAGCAATTTATCATTTGGTCAGCAGCGTGTGCAGGTGGTCTGGAACAGGGTCATTTTTCCCGACGGTAAAAGCCTTGATCTTGACAGGATGCAGGGAGCGGACATTGCAGGATATACGGGATTTTACGATAAGGTCAATAACCATTATTTGAGGATTTACGGCAATGCCCTGCTGCTGAGCATGATGGGCGCAGGCTATGACATATTAAACCAGGGAAGCCAACAAGCAGAGCAGATGGAGAGCCCCCGCGCCATCATCGCCGCGAACGTGGGCCAGAAACTTTCCGATGTCAGCAGCCAGGCGTTGGAGAAAAACATGAATGTCCAGCCAACTCTTATCATTGATCCTGGGTATAAATTCAAGATTTTCGTCATGAAAGACATGGTGTTGGAGCCCATTGATGATGCTCAGGGAACACTCTCGTACGCAAAATAAGTTAAGACAGGACCTAGGAGAGCTTGTTTTATCGGCCCTTGGTGACGATGATATTTATGAGGTCCTGCTTAATCCCGATGGGACCTTATGGGTCGACGGCTATCAGGGAAAACGCGAATACGGGACGATGTCTGCCACTGCAGCCAAAAATTTGATCAACACCGTGGCCAGCGTGTCGGACGAATCTGTCACCCTTAAAAACCCGAGCTTTTCCGGAGAATTATGGGTCCAGATCAATGAGGACTTCAAACTGTTCCGGTTCCAGTCTTTTATCCCGCCGGTAGTGGATTATCCGGTCTTTGCCATCAGGAAACGCGCCGGACGGGTGATGGCCTTGCAGGAATATGTCCAAGACGGGATCATGACCTGTGCGCAGGAGCAGATCATCGTTGAGGCGGTGCGGCAAAGAAGATCTATCTTGGTCATCGGCGGCACGCAATCAGGGAAGACCACCTTTTGCAATGCCATCCTGGATTGCATCACCCGGACCCATCCGCAGGACAGGGTGATCATCATCGAAGACACACAGGAGCTTAAATGCAATGTTAAGGATGCGGTGACCCTGCGTTCATCCCCTGCCAGGAGCATGAATGACCTGATCTTTGATTCCATGCGCATCAGGCCTGACAGGATCATTATCGGTGAGGTGCGGGGCAAAGAAGCCCATTACCTGATCAAGGCTTGGAACACCGGACATCCCGGTGGAGTGAGCACTATCCATGCCAATTCAGCCCAGAGCGGGCTATTAAGGCTGGAACAGTTGATCATGGAAGCAGGGGTGGTACCGGTACCTGAAGCTATTGTTGAGGCCGTGAACCTTCTTGTTTTTATCCAAAAGAGCAGTAACGCCAAAAAGGGCAGACAGGTTTCCTCGATTTTGGAATTAAGAGGATATGATAAAGAAAAGGGATACCTGACAAAAAGCTTAGAGGCCTGAAAGAAACCGTGGTATATTACATGCATGAAGAGGATTTTCCTGTTTTCCATCGCCGCGACAGGATTGGCCATCCTAATTTGGCTGTTTATTCTTTTCATGGAATCCCACAGTACCCTGCGCTGGCCCCAGACCAAGGGCCGTGTGGTTTCATCGCTGTTGACCATCGAACATTTGCCCAATTTCCTGTATTTCAACCAAGACCCTTTCAGATGGTATGGGGTAGATGTTCAGTACGAATATAACATCGGCTACAAAGCCTTTTTGTCGCACAGGATCTTTGTTTACGATGGGGGCCTGCGAAGCTCTCAAGATGCCCTGAAGATCGTCAATAAATACCGCCATCAACACAACGTCCTTGTATCTTATGATCCTGATAATCCCCAGCGGGCTGTTCTTGAGCCGGGGAATATGGGCGACATTATAATACCGTTGATCTTAGGGGCCTTCCTAGCTTTTGTGGGGCTGCTTTTTTTGGGTGAAATTTCTTTTGATCCTTCAGTCTCCAAGCCAGAGGATCATTTGTATTGGGGGAATATTTACCAGAAGCAGCAGAAATTCGGTGACGCCTTTCAGGAGTTCAATAAGCTGATCGATCTAAACCCTTCGTTGGCTCAAGGCTATAAAAGCAGGGGGAATCTGAATTTTGAACAAGGCCATTGGCCAGAGGCCATTGCTGATTTTGATCAGGCCATTGGGATCGATCCGACAGACGCTCAAATTCACTACCATCGCGCCCTGGCTTATCTGGCCCAAAAGCAATATACCCCGGCTTTCACAGGAATGCAAAAAGCCGCGCAATTGGGATATCAGGTTGATCCTAAAATTTTGGAAGAAATTAGAAAAGGGTTGGAGGGCAATTAATGCAAGCGCTGTTAAAGAGGCCTTTTCATAAAACAAAGATCATTTGTACCATTGGCCCATCATCAAGCTCTGTTTCCAGGCTGGAAGCCATGATGGAAAGCGGCATGAACATCGCCCGCCTGAATGCGGCGCATGGTGAATTTAAAGAGCACGCCCAACTTATCCGTAAGATACGTACCGCTGCTTCTAATACACGGCATATGGTCAGCATCTTCATGGACCTGCCGGGTGTCAAAATTCGTGTCGGGGAGCTTGCCAACGGATCGGTCATGCTTAAAAAGGGAGAAGAAGTGGTGCTGACGCAACGCAAAGTCAAAGCCACCCCGCATTTGATCCCTGTTGAGTATCAACGGTTTTCCAAGAGTGTGGACCGGGGCAAGATCATTTTTCTTAACGACGGGTTTATTCAATTAAGGGTGGAAAGGATCTCAGGGCTTGATGTGCATTGCCGTGTTTTGGTAGGCGACAGGCTCCTTTCGCATAAAGGCCTTAATCTGCCTGGAGCCAAGATCGATATCGATCCCATTACGCACAGGGACCTTGAGATCGTTGATTTTGGTCTAAAGCATGGCATTAACATTTTCGGACTTTCCTTTGTTCAGAAGCCGCGGGACATCTTCAAGG
>CAZFON010000197.1:0-4085 GCA_964520185.1 uncultured Planctomycetales bacterium
TATAGGCGATCACACCATCACTTTTGAAAGCTCCGTCGATAAGATTTCTATCCATCATCATGCTAAGACACGCGATATTTTTGCACAAGGGGCGTTGGTGGCGGCCAAGTTCCTTTCAAAAAAGAAAAAAGGCCTTTTTAATATGCAGGATGTTTTGGGCCTGAAATAATTTTAATAAAATTACAGGAGTCAAGATCATGTCAACCACCGAAGAATTCAAAATTGAATTTTCCGACCGCTTGAGATCCCTGCCGCCTTATTTATTCGTAGAGATCGACCGGGCCCGTCGGGCAGCCATTGCCGAAGGCCGCGATATCATTAATCTGGGGGTGGGTGATCCTGACCAGCGCACCCATCAGGTGATCATTGATGCGCTTAAGAAAGCCGCGGAAGACGTCAATAATCATCATTATCCCTTTGATGCAGGGGTGCCGCAATTGCGCGTGGAGATCGCCAAATGGTTCAAAAACCGCTTCAGCGTAGAATTGGAGCCCCAGACAGAGATTTATCCTTTGATCGGCTCCAAGGAAGGCATTGCTCATCTGCCGCTCTCGATCATTAATCCCGGTGACAAGGTCATTCTCACCGAACCGGCGTATCCGGCGTACCAGGCTGCGATAACCTTTGCCGGCGGTAAGATCCATTATTTACCGTTAAAGGCAGGCAATGGCTGGCTGCCTCGCATTCAGGATATCGAAGAGTTTAAGAATGTGAAGGCTATCTTTGTTTGTTATCCCAATAATCCAACGGCAGCTACGGCAGATAAAAAGTTTTATCAGGACCTGGTGGCTGTGTGCAAGGCCAAAGGGATCATCATCGTATCCGATCTGGCCTACTCCGAGGTTTACTATGACGGCATTAAACCTCCAAGCATATTAGAGGTGGAAGGCGCCAAAGATATTGCCATCGAATTTCATTCGTTTTCCAAAACGTATTACATGACCGGCTGGCGTTTAGGCTGGGCCTGCGGCAATACCAAGCTGGTCGAAGCCTTAGCCAAAGTGAAGTCCAATTGCGATTCGGGGGTCTTTAATGCCATCCAATACGCGGGTATTGCAGCGTTGAACATGGATACAAGGGACATCGAAGACATGCGTGCGGAGTACCAGACCCGCCGGGACGCCTTGATCAACGGCTTGCGCGCTGTCGGATGGAAAATAGATCCCCCTAAGGCCGCGTTCTATGTCTGGGCCAAGATCCTCCCCAAGTTCAATGATTCGATGAGTTGTGCTAAGGCCTTTTTGGATGAGGCGAATATTGTGGTGACTCCGGGGATCGGCTTTGGTAAAGCAGGGGAAGGCTATGTGCGTATGTCCCTGACCTTGCCTGTTGAACGTATCCACGAAGCTGTTGCCCGACTGGCAAAGATACTTTAATGCATACGGTCTATCTGGCATTAGGTTCCAATTTAGGCGGCCGGTTGCAATATATCCAGAGAGCTGTCGAAGAACTTAAAGCGCACGGCTTAAAAATATTGAAATTTTCCAGCATCATTGAAACCGATCCATGGGATGCCCCGCCTCAAGGCCGATTCTTGAATGCTGTTTTAAAAGCAAGGACAGGCTATTCTCCTGAAGAACTGATAGGGATCACCCAGAACATTGAATACAGGCTGGGAGGGACCAAGAAAACGTTCCGGGGTCCCAGGAATATCGACATTGATATTTTATTGTACGATGATATTAAATTGATCAGCCCAAGGCTCATTATCCCGCATCCCAGGATGCTGGAACGCGGCTTTGTGATGCGGCCTTTAGAGGAGATAGACCCTGTCCTATGCGCGTCATTAAAAGTATAAAAGAACTTCACGTTTGTCTCGATAGGCTACGTCGTAAAGGCAAGAAGATAGGCTTTGTCCCGACGATGGGATATCTTCATGAAGGCCATCTTTCTCTTGTTCGCCGCTCGTGTCAAGAATGCGATACTACGGTGGTAAGCATCTACGTCAATCCCATACAGTTCGGCCCCAAGGAAGATCTAAGACATTACCCTCGGGACATCGCCAGGGACTCGACGATGTTAAAAAAAGAAAATGTTGACATTCTTTTTATTCCGTCGGATAATGACGTTTATCCAAATCGCTATTTGACATACATCGACGTGGAGAAGATTTCAAACGTGCTTTGCGGAACTGACCGGCCTGGGCATTTCAAGGGTGTGGCGACGGTGGTGGCCAAACTCCTGAATATGGTCGGCCCTGATGTAATGTACCTGGGTCAAAAAGACGCTCAGCAGGCGGTAGTGCTTAGGCAAATGGTCAAGGATCTGAATTTTTCGACCATCGTGTGTGTAGTGCCGACGATGCGTGAAAAAGACGGTCTGGCCATGAGTTCCCGTAATATTTATCTTTCGGGTCAGGAGCGTGCTCAGGCTCCTGTTTTGTACAGGTCCTTGCTTGAGGCGGCAATGCTTATCAAGAAAGGCGAGCGTTCGGCCTCCAAGATCATTGGCAAGATCCAGAAAAATATTACACGCCAATCCAACGGAAAAATTCAATACGTCGCATGTGTGGATGCAGATACACTTGAGTCTTTAAAGATACTTAATGGCAGGGTTTTGATTGCGCTGGCGGTTTTCTTTGGTTCGACACGGCTGATTGATAATGTCATTATTCCCCTTAAAAAATCAAGGTAAATCCAAAATCAGAGTGGGTGTTTTGGGTTGCGGGGCCATTGGTTCCCGCATCGCCAAAAGCATCAAGCCGCAATGCGATGAGGCGGCCGTATTGACGGCTCTTTTTGATATCAATCCAGCCAAGTCCGAAGGTCTTCAAAAGCATCTTCCTTATAAAAATATCGTCAGAAAAACTTACACTGAGCTTCTTAACAGCTGCGATCTTGTAGTTGAAGCCGTCAACGCTCCTGACACGCGCCAATTGGTGCGTACGGCCCTGTTGGCCAAGAAGGACGTGTTGGTGATGAGTGTCGGCAAATTCATTGAAGGCGAGTCCATATTTAAGCTGGCCCAAAAGCAGGGAGTCAAGGTGCTGATCCCCTCAGGTGCCATCGCCGGCATCGATGCCATCAAGGCTGCCAGCCAACTGCGTATCGATCGCATTACCCTGACTACCCGCAAACCCACCTACGGTTTTGCCGATAATGCCTATGTTCAGGAAAAACGTATCAATCTTTCGCAGATCAAAAAAGAGACCATCCTATTTGAAGGGAATGTCCGCGAAGCGGTCAAATGTTTTCCCCAAAATATCAACGTGGCGGCCACCATTGCCCTGGCTTCTGGCGCCAAGGAAAAGTTGCGCATACGCATCGCCACTTCACCGGCGTTTAAGGTCAATTCGCATGAAATAGAAGTGCTTGGTGAATTCGGGCGTCTGACGACCAAGACGGAAAACGTCATCTGTCCGGACAATCCCAAGACGAGCTTCCTGGCCGTGCTTTCGGCTGTGCAGACGTTAAAGGAATATTTTCAGGGGGTCAAAATCGGGACCTGAACGTTTAAATCAACCATCAACAAGGAGGACCACACATGGCTTCAAAAAAAGTTGCAAAGGTAGGTGTCAAGAAAGAAAAGGGTTTCCTTTATTTCGTTGACAAGCAAGGCGATGTTTCCTGCGCCAAGATGGCCCGTGGCGATAAAAAGGGCGGATCGGCCAAGAAGGTGGCCAAGGTAGGAGTCAAAAGACAGGAAGGGTATCTTTATTTCATTGATAAGCAGGGCGATATTTCCTGCGCCAAGATGGTCCGTGGCGGAACCAAGAAGAAAAGCAAGAAGAAAGCTCCGAAGCGTAAATAAGAAGTTGTAAAAAAGAGTCATAAAAAAAGGTGACAGGTACATTTTCTTTCGATATTCATAAGGAAATTGTACCTGTCACCTTTTTTATGTAGAATAGACCTCTATGAAATCTGACAGTATCATCATTCGCGGAGCACGCGAACACAACCTTAAGAATTTCGATCTGACCATTCCCCGAAATCAGTTCGTGGTGGTGACGGGTTTAAGCGGTTCGGGCAAATCATCCCTGGCATTTGATACCATTTATGCCGAAGGCCAGCGCCGTTACGTGGAAAGCCTGTCGGCGTACGCCCGTCAGTTTTTGGACCAGCTTCAAAAACCCCTGGTCGAGCATA
>CAZFON010000198.1:0-4077 GCA_964520185.1 uncultured Planctomycetales bacterium
TCAGTATTTTGGCCATGCAGGTGGTGATCAATATCGGCATGGTCATGGGGCTTTTACCGGTGGTGGGTATCACTCTGCCGTTGATCAGTTATGGACGCACGTCGTTTATGGTGTTCGCGGTCCTTCTGGGCTTTTTATTGAATTTGAGCAGGAAACGTTCGATATTTTAAAACCAAATGCTGGACAATATCTCATCTAATAGGTATATTTAAATAGTATGAGGCATTTCCGTAAAACCATTAATAAGCAGTTAGGGGAGATCCTGGTTGAGCGAGGTGTCATTTCGCGCGTCCAACTGGAACAGGCCCTGGCTTTTCAAAAAGAAAAAGGCGTTTTATTCGGCGAGGCCCTGATCCAGATGAAATTGGCTTCGGAAGAAGATGTGGTGCAGGCCCTGACCTGCCAATATGGGTTTCCTTTTCTGCCCTTGACCAATTATGAGATCGCCCCGGAAGTGGTTGCCGCAGTGCCTTTGAATTTATGCAGGCAATATTCCCTGGTGCCCATTGACCAGATCGGCCGCAGTTTGACCCTGGCCATGGCCAATCCCCTGGATGTGACAGCCATGGAAGATGTCGAAAAGACCACTGGCTGCACGGTGCAGGCATTTGTCAGTACAGCGACGGACATTAATAATGCCATCAAACGTTATTACGAAACGCGCTGATGTTGCCCACGCAAAGTCTCAAAGATATCCTTCTCAGGGACAGGCTCATCACCTCCGAAGACCTCCAGCGGGCCATTGAAGAGCAGGAAAGGTTCGGCGGGGAGTTGAGCCATACCCTGCTTAAGCTCAAACTGGTCAGCGAAGACCAGTTGTGCGTCATTTTAAGTGAAGCCCTGCAAATACCCCTGATCAATTTGAATTTATTAAGGATCGAACCCTCTGTCTTGAAATTGATACCCAAAGAGACGGCTGAGAAAGCACTGGTGATGCCTATCTCCAGGCTCAAGGAACATTTAACCGTGGCCATGGTCGATCCGCTGGATATCCTGACCATTGACAATATCAAGGCCATGACTTCCATGTCGCTCAGCATTGTCTTGGCCAGACCTAAGGAAATGCGTACCACCATCGAGCGCGTTTATGCGCAGGCCCATACCTCAGACCTCGAAGAAATGTTCCAGGGGATCAAGGATGCCAAGGACGCCAAGGATGCTTTAGGCATGGAGGTGGTCAAAGAAAAGAGCGCGCCCAAAAGGATCATTGAAAATCTTAACTCCGAAGCGCCGATCATCACCCTGACCAATACGATCATCAATCAGGCGGTGGAGGCCAAAGCCAGTGATGTCTTCATCGAACCGATGGAAAACTGCCTGCGCATCCGTTACCGGGTGGACGGATTTTTGCGGGAGGTCGACCGCATGTCCAAGGACATGCATTTTCCCCTGATCTCCTGCATCAAGGTCATTGCCAGCCTTGATATCGCCGAGCACCGCCTTCCCCAGGACGGCAGGTTCAGGATCGTTACCGAAGAAAATAAGGAAGTGGATTTCCGTGTCAATGTGCTGCCTACGGCCATGGGAGAGAAATTGGTTTTGCGCGTCTTGGACAAAAATCAGGAAATGGCGGACATCGATAAATTAGGGCTTGAACCTGATTCCCTGGCGAGGCTCAAAGAGTGCTGCCATAGGCCCCATGGCATGATCCTGTCCTGCGGCCCGACAGGCAGCGGCAAGACGACCAGCCTTTATGCGATCCTGAAACATATTGATACCCCGGGATTGAACATCGTGACCGTGGAAGACCCCGTGGAATTCCAGATGAAAGGCTTTAACCAGGTCAACGTGCGTACGGAATTCGGGCTCTCCTTTCCCGCGGCCTTGCGTTCCATCCTGCGCCAGGACCCGGACATCATCCTGATAGGTGAGATCCGCGACTCAGAGACCCTGGATATCGCGGTCAAATCCGCTTTGACCGGGCATTTGGTGGTCTCTTCCCTGCATACCATGACCGGCATCGGCTCCTTGACCCGCATGATCAATATGGGGGTGGAACCTTTTCTCATTACATCGTCGCTGGTGGCGGTGATAGCCCAGCGCCTGGTGCGGCGGGTTTGCCAGCATTGCCGCGAAGATCTCAAAATTACCGACGAAATTATCAAGGAATTCCGCCTTCAGGAACTGGGGCTGGACCAAAAGGCAAAATTTTACAGGCCTAAGGGTTGCGACAAATGCCTGAAGACCGGTTATAAAGGCCGGATCGCCATTACCGAATTGCTGGTTTTGACCAATAAGCTCAAAGATTTAATTTTGGCCTCAAGCCCGGAAAGCGAGATCAAGAACGCGGCCAGGGCCCAAGGCATGAGGACGATGCGCGAGGATGCCGTGATCAAGGCTTCCAAGGGCCTGACGACCCTGGAAGAAGTGACCCGTTTAACCGCGCCGGATTGATGGTGACATTGATGGATACCACGCAGGAGAGGATTTTAAAGACGCTTAAGGGAATGCCGAATGTCAATGCTGCTGACATCGACGCCTTGACGGACCTCATGCAGGAGAAGAACATAGGCCTGGTCAAGGTCCTGCTTAAGCAAAGCATCATCTCCGAGCATGATCTGTTGATCCTGCTGATGCGGGAGCTCCATATCCCGTCCATTGACCTGGGCAAATACCGTTTTGATGACCGCCTTAAAGCCATTATCAGCGAGAAAATGGCGCGCCAGTACATGGTCATGCCGCTGTCCCTGCTGGGCCAGTCGCTGACGGTGGCCATTTCCGATCCGCTCAATGTCTCCATCATGGACGACCTGCGCAATGTCACAGGCAAGGAAATTGAGATCGTCATTGCTGCTGAATCCCAGATCCTGAAGGCCATCGGCCAGTTTTACGCGCCTGCTGCCGCAGCGGGCGAGAACGTCCTCAAAGAAAGCCTTCCGGAGATGGAAGATCCCAAGGCCGGGGAGCAGGCGCCGGTCATCCGCATGGTCAATCTGATCATCAAGGAAGCCTTGCGTCAACGGGCCTCAGACATCCATATAGAGCCCCAGGAGTCGGGCATGCGGGTGCGGTTCCGCATCGATGGTGTGTTGCAGGACATCCTGACCATCCCTAAGGAAAACAAGAATGCCGTGGGGGTGCGCATCAAGCTCATGGCGAATCTCGACATCACCAACACCCAGACGCCTCAAGACGGCCGTTTCAAAATGAAGGTGGGCAAACAGGAATTGGATTTCCGGCTTTCCATGCTGCCGACCACCTACGGCCAGAAGATCGTCATGCGCGTGCTCGATAAGAACAATCTTTCAGTGGGCCTCTCCAAATTGGGTTTTGCCAAGTCCTGTACCTCCATCCTGGAAAGTTCCATTTATAAGCCTTACGGGATGATCCTGGTGACAGGACCGACGGGGAGCGGTAAATCCACCACCCTGTATTCGCTGATCAGTAAATTGAACACCTCCGACAAGAATATCATCACCATCGAGGAGCCGGTGGAATACCTGGTGGACGGGCTCACCCAGATCGAGGTGAGGCCGGAAATTGGGCTTAATTTTGCCACGGGTTTGCGTGCCATCTTGCGCCAGTCACCGGACATCGTGATGGTCGGCGAGATCAGGGATACGGAGACCGCGGACATCGCTATCAAGGCGGCACTCACAGGCCAACTGGTGCTTTCCACCCTGCATACCAACAGCGCGGCCGATGCCGTCACCCGCCTGGTGGACATGGGTCTGGAGCCTTTTTTGGTGGCATCGAGCGTCGTGCTGGTCTGCGCTCAACGTTTGTGCCGGCGCATCTGCGATGCCTGCAAAAGGCCCGTCGAAATTCCGCCGGAGGTCCTGAAAAAGATCCAGCATAAGATCAAAAATGACACGACTTTTTATGAAGGCAAGGGCTGTGAACGCTGCCGGGGGACAGGGTATAAAGGCCGGGTGGGGGTCATGGAGGTGCTGCAGATCGATGACCATATCCGCGACATGCTTTTGAAGAAAGGCAACTCCCTGGACATCTCGCGTTATGCCCAGAAAAATCAAGGGATGAAATTGCTTTTTGATGATGTCATTGATAAAATGTGTGCAGGTGAGACGACGTTGACGGAAGTGTTCCGCGTGGCATCCGAAGATGAATAAAACCAAA
>CAZFON010000199.1:0-4055 GCA_964520185.1 uncultured Planctomycetales bacterium
GATCAACTGGAACGATTTCGGGGTATTGAGCAAGACGGGGATCAATTGGTATGATTTTGGCGTGTTGAGCAAGACCGGTATTAATTGGAACGATTTTGGGGTGCTGACCAAGACAGGAATTAATTGGAATGACATGTATGTTTTGGGTCGCACCGGGATCAACTGGAACGACCTGGGTGTGATGAGTAAGAGCGCCATTAACTGGTATGACATGAATGTTCTTACCCGTAACGGGATCAATTGGTACGACATGAACGTACTGACCCGCACCGGGATCAACTGGTACGATTTTGGGGTGTTGAGTAAGACAGGGATCAATTGGAATGACATTAATATAGTCAGCCGCACCGGGATCAACTGGCAGGATTTTGGAGTATTAAGTAAGACGGGCATTAACTGGAACGACCTGTATGTAGTCAGCCATACAGGGATCAATTGGCAGGACTTTGGTGTCTTAAGCAAAACAGGGATCAACTGGAGTGATTTCGGCGTCTTGACAAAGGCTGGAATTAATTGGAACGATATTAATGTGGTAAGCCGTACTGGAATTAATTGGCAGGATTTCGGGGTGTTGAGCAAGGCAGGTGTCAATTGGCAGGATTTCGGGGTGTTGGGCAAGACGGGCATCAATTGGAGTGATTTTGGGGTATTGAGCAAGACGGGTATCAATTGGAATGATATTAATGTAGTCAGCCATACGGGGGTCAATTGGAATGATTTTGGAGTATTGAGCAAGACGGGCATCAATTGGAGTGATTTTGGGGTATTGAGCAAGACGGGCATCAATTGGAATGATATTAATGTAGTCAGCCATACGGGGATCAACTGGAGTGATCTTGGGACTTTAAGTAAGACAGGCATTAACTGGAATGATTTTGGTGTATTGACCAAGACAGGGGTCAATTGGTATGACCTGAACGTGCTGACGCGCAATGGGATCAACTGGAATGATTTTGGCGTCTTAAGTAAGGTGGGGATCAATTGGAATGACCTGGGTGTGATGAGCAAGGCAGGTATGAACTGGTATGACATGGGCGTATTGAGCAAGACCGGTATCAATTGGCAGGATTTTGGGGTGTTAAGCAGGACAGGGATCAACTGGGGTGATCTGGGTGTATTAAGTAAGACCGGGATCAACTGGAACGATATTAATGTGGTCAGCCGTACCGGGATCAACTGGAATGATTTTGGGGTATTGAGCAAGGTAGGGATCAATTGGAATGACCTGGGTGTGATGAGCAAAGTGAGTATCAACTGGTATGACTTTAGCGTATTGAGCAAGACCGGTATCAATTGGCAGGATCTTGGAGTGTTAAGCAGGACGGGGATCAATTGGGGTGATCTGGGTGTATTAAGTAAGACCGGCATTAACTGGAATGACCTATATGTGGTCAGCCGAACAGGTATCAATTGGAATGATTTTGGCGTCTTAAGTAAGGTAGGGATCAACTGGAATGACTTGGGGGTTTTGAGCAAGGCCGGGGTCAACTGGTATGACCTGAACGTGCTGACGCACAACGGGATCAACTGGAATGACATCAACGTATTAACGCGGGTGGGTATCAATTGGAATGACATGAATGTGTTGAGCCGTTCAGGGATCAATTGGTATGACATGAGCGTGTTGGGCAAGGTGGGTATCAATTGGAATGATCTAGGAGTTATGAGCAAGGTTGGGGTTAATTGGTACGACATGAATGTATTGACGAGAAATGGGATCAACTGGAATGACATCAATGTATTAACGAAGGCAGGGATCAACTGGTACGACATGAACGTGCTGACGCGCAATGGGATCAATTGGAATGACATGAACGTGTTGACGCGTACCGGGATCAATTGGTATGACTTTAGTGTGTTAGGTAAGACCGGGATCAATTGGAATGATCTGGGTGTGATGAGCAAGGTTGGGATCAATTGGTACGACATGAACGTGCTGACGCGCAATGGGATCAACTGGAATGACATGAATGTCCTGACAAGGATAGGGATCAATTGGAATGACTTCGGCGTATTGAGCAAGATAGGTGTTAATTGGAATGACCTGGGCGTAATGAGTAAGGTAGGGGTCAACTGGTATGACATGAACGTGTTGACACGCAATGGGACTAATTGGAATGATCTCAATGTGCTGACTCATACCGGGATCAATTGGAGCGATTTCGGCGTCTTGACAAAGGCTGGAATTAATTGGAACGATATTAATGTGGTAAGCCGTACTGGAATTAATTGGCAGGATTTCGGGGTGTTGAGCAAGGCAGGTGTCAATTGGCAGGATTTCGGGGTGTTGGGCAAGACGGGCATCAATTGGAGTGATTTTGGGGTATTGAGCAAGACGGGTATCAATTGGAATGATATTAATGTAGTCAGCCATACGGGGGTCAATTGGAATGATTTTGGAGTATTGAGCAAGACGGGCATCAATTGGAGTGATTTTGGGGTATTGAGCAAGACGGGCATCAATTGGAATGATATTAATGTAGTCAGCCATACGGGGATCAACTGGAGTGATCTTGGGACTTTAAGTAAGACAGGCATTAACTGGAATGATTTTGGTGTATTGACCAAGACAGGGGTCAATTGGTATGACCTGAACGTGCTGACGCGCAATGGGATCAACTGGAATGATTTTGGCGTCTTAAGTAAGGTGGGGATCAATTGGAATGACCTGGGTGTGATGAGCAAGGCAGGTATGAACTGGTATGACATGGGCGTATTGAGCAAGACCGGTATCAATTGGCAGGATTTTGGGGTGTTAAGCAGGACAGGGATCAACTGGGGTGATCTGGGTGTATTAAGTAAGACCGGGATCAACTGGAACGATATTAATGTGGTCAGCCGTACCGGGATCAACTGGAATGATTTTGGGGTATTGAGCAAGGTAGGGATCAATTGGAATGACCTGGGTGTGATGAGCAAAGTGAGTATCAACTGGTATGACTTTAGCGTATTGAGCAAGACCGGTATCAATTGGCAGGATCTTGGAGTGTTAAGCAGGACGGGGATCAATTGGGGTGATCTGGGTGTATTAAGTAAGACCGGCATTAACTGGAATGACCTATATGTGGTCAGCCGAACAGGTATCAATTGGAATGATTTTGGCGTCTTAAGTAAGGTAGGGATCAACTGGAATGACTTGGGGGTTTTGAGCAAGGCCGGGGTCAACTGGTATGACCTGAACGTGCTGACGCACAACGGGATCAACTGGAATGACATCAACGTATTAACGCGGGTGGGTATCAATTGGAATGACATGAATGTGTTGAGCCGTTCAGGGATCAATTGGTATGACATGAGCGTGTTGGGCAAGGTGGGTATCAATTGGAATGATCTAGGAGTTATGAGCAAGGTTGGGGTTAATTGGTACGACATGAATGTATTGACGAGAAATGGGATCAACTGGAATGACATCAATGTATTAACGAAGGCAGGGATCAACTGGTACGACATGAACGTGCTGACGCGCAATGGGATCAATTGGAATGACATGAACGTGTTGACGCGTACCGGGATCAATTGGTATGACTTTAGTGTGTTAGGTAAGACCGGGATCAATTGGAATGATCTGGGTGTGATGAGCAAGGTTGGGATCAATTGGTACGACATGAACGTGCTGACGCGCAATGGGATCAACTGGAATGACATGAACGTGCTGACCCGTACGGGGATCAACTGGTATGACTTTAGTGTGTTAGGCAAGACCGGGATCAACTGGAATGATTTGGGTGTGATGAGCAAGGTAGGGGTCAACTGGTATGACATGAACGTGCTGACCCGTACAGGGATCAACTGGAATGACATTAACATATTAACGCGGGTTGGTATTAACTGGTATGACATGAATGTGTTGACCCGTACAGGGATCAATTGGTATGACATGAACGTGCTGACCCGTACAGGGATCAACTGGTATGACTTTAGTGTGTTAGGTAAGACCGGGATCAACTGGAATGATATGGGTGTGATGAGTAAGAGTGGGGTCAACTGGTATGACATGAACGTGCTGACGCGCAACGGGATCAACTGGAACGATATGAACGTGCTGACCCGCACGG
>CAZFON010000200.1:0-4043 GCA_964520185.1 uncultured Planctomycetales bacterium
CGTATGGGGCGTTCCCCGCGGCCGCGTGATCGAGATCTACGGGCCGGAATCATCCGGTAAAACGACACTGACTTTAAGCATTATCAAGCAGCTGCAACAAATCGGCGGTGTGGCGGCCTTTATTGACGCTGAGCATGCCTTTGATTCCAATTATGCCAGGACGGTGGGCGTTAAATTGGATGATCTTTTAATGTCCCAGCCGGATACCGGTGAGCAAGCTTTGGAAATTGCCGAGACCCTGGTGCGCTCCAATGCCGTTGACCTGGTCGTCATTGACTCAGTGGCGGCGTTAACACCGCGCGCTGAGATCGAGGGCGAGATGGGCGATTCGCACATGGGTTTGCAGGCTCGTTTGATGAGCCAGGCCCTGCGTAAATTGACCGCGGCCATCAATAAGTCCAAGGCTTGTGTGATATTTATCAATCAGATCCGCATGAAAATAGGGGTCATGTTCGGCAATCCCGAAACCACGACCGGAGGCCGGGCCTTGAAGTTTTACGCGTCAGTTCGTATTGACTTAAGAAAGATCGAATCCCTCAAGTCCGGTGAGGATTTTATCGGGAACCGCGTCAAGGCCAAGGTGGTCAAAAACAAGGTGGCGCCGCCTTTTAGAGAAGCGGAATTTGAGATTTATTTTAACGAAGGGATCTCAGAAGCTGCGGACATCCTGGATCTGGCCGTGACCCATGAGGTCATGCAGAAAAGCGGCACCTGGTTTTCTTTTGAGAATGAGAAGATCGGTCAGGGACGGGAAGCCAGCCGCAAGTATCTTAAAGAGAATCCAAAGTTGGCCCACAAGATCAAAAAATTGGTCATTGAGAAGGTCAAGGCCAAGACCAAAGGTTGATGGGCGTAACTGCTAAAAAAGCGGCCCTGCGGTTTTTGAAGATCAGGCCACGCAGTGTAGCGGAATTAAAAGAGAAGCTTGAGCAAAAAGGCTTTGATTCCGTGCAAATAGAAACGGCCGTTGGTGATTTGACAGCAATGGGATTATTGGACGACCGGGCATTTACGAAAGCTTTTATCAATTATCGTTTAGCCCGGCCGTTTGGTTTTAGGAGGATCGTCCTTGAGCTTAATGCCAAGGGCATTGATCCCGGGATCATTGAAGAGGCTATCGCCCAGGCGCGTGAGACCTGCAATCCGCAGGAAGTGGCCCTGGATCTGGCCCAACGGCGCTGGCATCATATACCCTCCGGGGTTGATGCACTAAAGAAGAAAAAGAGAGTAATGGATTTTTTGCTGCGTCGCGGATTCGACACAGATGTGGTTATGAAAGTGATCAAGCAATTAAAATGACAACCAACGAGATCAGAACAAAATTTTTGGATTTTTTTAAGTCCAAGGAACATAGCATCATTGCCAGCGATTCCCTGGTGCCTAAGGACGATCCCACGGTGCTCTTTACCACCGCCGGTATGCAGCAGTTCAAGCCACAGTTTTTAGGGCACATAGAGGGCTTCACGCGCGCTGCGAGTTGCCAGAAATGCCTGCGTACGGATGACCTTGATGTCGTGGGCAAGACCGATTTTCACCACACCTTTTTTGAGATGTTGGGCAACTTCTCCTTTGGGGATTATTTTAAGAAGGATGCCATTCATTGGGCTTGGGAATTTTTGACCGGAGAATTAGGCATTCCCGGAGATAAACTGTGGGCTTCGGTTTATAAGGAAGATGATGAAGCTTATAATATCTGGCTTAACGAAATAAAGCTTCCGGCGAATAAGATTGTCAAACTGGGTGACAAAAGTAATTTCTGGCCTTCCAATGCCAGGCAGAACGGCCCTAACGGCCCGTGTGGCCCTTGCTCGGAGATCTTTTATGATTACGGGGTAAATAAGGCTAATCCTTGCTCTAAAGGCGATAAATGCGATCCGGATTGCTCTTGCGGCCGTTTTTCTGAGGTGTGGAACCTGGTCTTTACTCAATTTAACCGCAAAGACGGCGGCGTTTTAGAACCTTTACCTGCGAAGAACATTGATACCGGCATGGGTCTGGAACGTCTGGCTGCGGTCGTGCAGGGGAAGAAGAGTAATTATGAAACGGATAATTTTGCGGCGATATTGAAGGTGATCAAGGATACTTTTGTGGCTAATAAAGCTAAAGCAACTGAAAGTGAATTTCGTATCATTGCTGATCATATGCGTGCGGTCACCGTTGGTATTGCGGATGGCGTGATGCCTTCCAATGAGGGTCGCGGTTATGTGATGCGAAAGCTCATTGTGGATATGAGCGATTTGGCGATCCGTGCGGGCATCGAGAAACCTATTATTTATACCTTTGTAGATATTGTTATTGAGCGATTGAGAAGGACTTATCCGGAATTGTCAAGTAAGGAGAATGAGATCAAAGATCTCATTAAGCGAATTGAAGAAGGATTTATTAAGGTCCGTCGTGAAAAAATTCCGAGATTAATAGAACAAATTCGTTCTATAAGGGGTACCGCTGGATCGCGAAGTGGAAATAATAAAGAATTAGGCGGTTTAATTTTTTTTATGAGAGACACAGATGGGTTAACTTTAAACACAATCAAATCAGTTTTAAATGAAGAAAAGATTTCAGATGATGATTTGCAAGAAGCTTTTAGTCGTTATGAGCAGTTAATGAAGGAACAGCAGGAGCGTTCCCGCGCCGGCAGTAAGATGACCGGCGATGTTTATGCGAACCAGGATTTTGCCTTGGATGTACCCAAGACGCAATTTTTGGGATATACCCAGTCAAAGGCTGATGCCAAGGTTTTAAAAGTTACGCATAATAAAGAAGATGGCAGGGCGCAAATCATATTGGACCGCACACCGTTCTATGCTGAAACCGGAGGTCAGGTAGGTGATACCGGGGATTTAAACGGACCGGAAGGCCGGATGCGTGTTGAAGATACGCGTAAAACCAATGATGTTTATATCCATTATGGCGTTATTGAAGGCGTGATCAAGGAAGGCGAAACCGTGCAAGCGGTGATCGATGAGCCCCGGCGCCGGGCGATCATGCGTAATCATACGGCGACACATTTATTGCAAGCAGCTTTACGGGAAACCTTGGGGGCGCATATCAAGCAGCAGGGTTCTCTTGTCGAAGAAGGCCGTTTGCGTTTTGATTTTACTCATCCCAAGGGGGTCAAGCCTGATGAGATGATGAAGATCGAGAACAGGATCAATGAGTTTATCCGTCGCAATGATAAGCTCACGACTGAAGTTTTGCCTTTGGAAGAGGCCAGGAAAAAAGGCGCGTTGGCCTTTTTCGCCGAGAAATACGGTCAGACCGTGCGTGTGGTTTCCATCAGCGACTATTCCAAGGAATTTTGCGGGGGCACGCATGTGGCCTCAACAGGTGAGATAGAAGCTTTAAAGATCACTTCCGAAGGATCAGTGGCCCAGGGGATACGCCGTGTAGAGGCAGTGACCGGAAAGACCATGGTCGAAGAAATATTAAAGAAGAAACAGGACGAAGCAGCGGCCTTGGAAGAAGCCCAGCACCAGCGGCAAAAAGAAGTAGAAGAGCAGAAAGCCTATTTCGAAGAGGTTAAATCATCCGTTGATGAATTGATCAAGGCTGGTGAGAACATCAAGGGTGCCAATCTCATCATCCATACCCTGGAAAACATGGATATTGCTCTTTTGCGCAAGCTTTCGGATCTGTTGAAGCAGAAGGTGAGATCGGGGGTCTTTATATTGAGCTCCAAGACAGAACAGGATGCTTCAGTGATCCTGTCCGTGACCGATGATCTGGTTGCGCGTGGCATCAAAGCCAATGAATTGATAGGGCAGCTGACGCCGTTGATGGATGGCAGCGGTGGAGGAAGGCCGCAATTGGCTCAGGCTGGAAGTAAAAGCCCGCAAAAATTAGACGTGGCGTTGGCCAAGGCCAGGGATATTGTTGGGTCCTTGTTGGCCAAATAATGAAAGAGAAGCTATGAAACTTATTAAGCAAACAGGCATGAACATCGAAAGACTTTATAACCGCAGCGGGATCTCGAGAAAGAAGCATATCGAGGAAAAAGTACGTACCATTATTGACGATGTGCGTCTGAACGGCGACGATGCGCT
>CAZFON010000201.1:0-4033 GCA_964520185.1 uncultured Planctomycetales bacterium
GGCTCCTCTTCAACGTGCTTGTCGTCGAGCGCGCGGAAGTTTTCCAGGATTTGGCGGAGGCGGGGCCATCTCGCACAATGCCGCCATCAATCAATTCCTCACGGAACTCGACGGCCTGAGAAAAAAAGAAAATAACATCGTGATCATCGCGGCCACCAACATGCCTCCGGAAAAACTTGATCCGGCCATCATGCGTTCCGGCCGTTTTGACCGCAAGATCACCGTTGAAAAACCCACGGCCAAGGAACGCGAAGATCTGATCCAATACTATCTTAAAAAAGTTGCCTATGAGCCTTCCATTGATATCACCCTGATCGCGGAAAAAGCCCAATGGTTTTCCCCGGCGGATATCAATAACATGGTACGCGAAGCCAGTATCCTGGCCATGCGGGAACACCGTGCGAGCTTGACCCAGGATGACCTGCTCAAAGCCTTGAACGATGTCATGACCAATATCGAAAAGACCGGTGAAGATAAGATCCTTTCCAATAGGGTCAATGTCAAATGGGACGAAGTCATCGGCATGACCAGCGCCAAGGAAGAAGCCTGGGAACTGGTGGACCTGCTGAAAGACCGCAATCTCCTCAAAAGTGTGGGTGGAAAGATCGTCAAAGGCATTTTATTGCTGGGGCCGCCGGGCTGCGGCAAAACCTATCTGGCCAAGGCCATAGCCACGGAAGCGGGTTTCCCCTTTATTTCAGCCATGGGCAGTGATCTGGTCGGCATCTTTGTGGGCGAAGGCGCCAAAAAGATGAAAAGCATATTCAAAGAAGCGCGCCAATTGGCCAAGGCCGAAGGCGGATGCATCATCTTTTTCGACGAGATCGATTCTTTTGCCCGTCCCCGCCGCTCAGACAGCCTGGGTAATATCGGTTCTGAGACCGCGCACAACGCCACCATTAACCAGTTTTTGACCGAACTTGACGGTCTGCGTCAGCAGGAAAACAACATCGTGGTCCTTGCGGCCACCAACGTTCCCGAGGACCAGTTGGATACAGCCATTCTGCGCGCCGGGCGTATCGAACGTAAAATTTATGTCAATCTGCCCAATTTAAAAGAACGTATCGATCTTTTCAAATACTACCTGACTAAGGTCAAGATCGATGAAAACGTCAATCCTGAGCTCCTAGGGCGTAAAACGTTGTGGTTTTCGCCTTCGGACATTGACAGCATGATCCGCGAGGCCGGTCTCATCGCTATGCGCGAGAAACGCGACTTCATCAATTTCAAGGACCTTTCGTCCGCGTATGACCGCATTCTGTACGGCGCCAAATCCAACACGCTGTTAAGCCCTGCGGAAAAAGAATGGGTGGCTTACCATGAATCAGGTCATGCCATCATCGGCTACATGCTGCATCCCACTGATGATGTCATTAAAGCGACCATCATCCCCCATAAAGGGGCCCTTGGATTTGTCGCCCCCCGTCCGCGCGAGGAAGTGCATATCCAAAAGAAAGATTGGTTCGTGGCCCAGATCAAGGTTTTGCTCGCCTCCTATGCCTCGGAAACTATTAAATTCGGTACTACCGGCTCCGGCGTCAGCGCTGATTTCCAAATGGCCATGGGCTTTGCCCATAGCATGGTCTGGAAATACGGCATGGGAAAATCCGGCCGCCTCGGCAATTGGGACAATTTGATGACGCCCTATGGACAGTCTTTTGTGTCTGACAAAACCAAGGAAGTGCTTAATGATGACGTGCAAGCCGTCCTTCAGGAATGTTTGACCGACGTATCAAATATATTGAATTCGAACCGTGCCCTGCTGGACTATTTCGCCCAAGAGCTTTTGAATAAAGGTGAATTGGAGTATGATGAGATCGAAGCCATCTTCAACAAATTCGGCATCAAGCCTACCTCAAGGCCGCCGATTTTGGCCAATCCTTAAGCTTATATTGGTTTGTGTGTTGCCCTTGAGCATGGCCCTGACCACGAGCGGCTGCGTGTCCAAAAAGAGGATCGCCCTGGTTAGGCCGACACCCACCCAATTGCAAAAGTCCTTCGAGGGCAAATGCCGCAAGGACTACAACCTGAACGTCATCACCCGCGTTTCCGGAAAGACCTTCTGGATCTACGCGCCGACGGACAAGCCGCTTTTTGATTTCGCGGCTGAGACCGCTTCCCCGCCTGACCCTTTAAAGAAACCGGCTAAATACGATCTGCTTTATATCAACGGCGTCTTCAAGGACAACAGTTATTATTTTGATTATGATGTCATCCCCAAGGTTAAATCCGAGCCTTCGGGTGAAGGCATCCGTAACGAAGGTACGGATTACTTCAACAAGCTTTATAACAATCTTTTTACAGTGGTCACAGAGACGCTGCTCGATCCCAATATTCCCGTCTCGTTCGTGGTGATCTCCATCACGGACATCAAAAAAGGCATTGAGGCCCGTTATACCTTCTATCTGGAAGACTACCGCATGGCCTCCGTGGAAGGCCTTCCCACTGATGAATTCGAAAAGCGCGTACTGCAGGAAGAAAAAGGCAGCACTAATTTCATCGGGGATGAGATAGGCCAGCATTTGGAGTATAACGATATCCGGATGCCGAATTTTCTCACCAAGCAGATCGTCAACCGCATCCGTTTTAAATTCTTGCAAAGCGATTTTCCGCCCCAACAGGATTATGAACAGGCCATCTTAGGCGTCATTGCCGACACCAACCGCTATTACCATTTTAAGGATTTTAATTCGGTGCACACCAATGATATAAGGACAAGAAAAAAGATGAACTTCACGCCCTTACAATTGGAATATTTCGGACAGGAACGGCCTAAAAATGAAGAAAAACAAAAAGGCAAGCTGATCCACATCATCTTCGAGAACGGCCAAACCACCTTTAAAGAAGAAAAATAAAGGTAACAAAAAAAGGTGACAGGTACATTTTTTAGAAAAATGTACCTGTCACCTTTTTTTATTTTACCCTATTTCACCTGAATAATCTTTCTTCCTTCAACCTTTAATTTCCCCCGGACAAAAAGCTCAATGGCTTGAGGATAGAGCCGGTGTTCGACTTGATGGATCTTTTCTTCCAGGGACTCCACGGTGTCCTGCAGCCCGATACGTATCGGCTCCTGCAGCATCACGGGGCCGTCATCCATGGCCTCTACGACAATATGCACGGTCACGCCCGTAACCTTGGCACCGTAATCAAAGGCTTCCCTGATGGCATGCATGCCCCTGAAAGCAGGGAGCAAAGATGGATGGATATTAAGGATCCTGTCCGGATACTGTTGGATAAAATAAATGCTGACCAGGCGCATATAACCAGCCAATACCACAAAATCCACCTTGAACTCGCGCAGGCGTTCAACGACAGCGAGATCAAATGCGTCGCGGTCAGAGAAATCCTTGGGGTTGATAAAAAACGCAGGTATATTGGCCTGCCTCGCATGTTCCAGGGCATAGGCATCCTTCTTATCGGAAATGACCAGCTTAAGCGCTGCGTTTATTTTTCCGGCCTTGACTGCCTCGATGATGGCCTGCAGATTACCGCCGCGACCGGATGCTAAAACAGCAAAATTCATTTCTTTTCCCCTTTTTTGATCAAACCGATCAAACCTATCAGCATAAATATACCACCAACAGCTATTAAAATCCAAAGGCGCGGCACATACCATGACAAAATTGAACTAAACATCATGGCCAGCAAAAAGGCCAGGTACACCACGAATTCCAGGGCCGCAAAAACCTTTCCCGACATCTCCAGGGCACAAATCTTGTTGAGCACCGCAAAAGGAGCAACCATGTCCGGCCCTATGACCAACCCCATGATAAATGATAAACCCAAGGCTAAAAACCGGCTATGTGTCGCATTAACCCCCGTAACGAAAAGGATGATCAAGGTCCCTCCCAGGATCAGCGACCAGAACATGATCTTTTCAGCGGAGGCCTTTTTACCCCATTTGCCATAGGCCAGGCTTCCCAGGAATGACCCTGCCACCAAGGCCACGGCCAGGATACCCAGGTCCCTGGTCACGCTATGAAAGGCCTGCTGGATAAAAACTATGATGACCACGTAAATGGCGCCCACG
>CAZFON010000202.1:0-3966 GCA_964520185.1 uncultured Planctomycetales bacterium
GGTTCCAGCGGCGAGCCTAAGGCAGTGGTGCATATATGGGGGAATCATTATTTCAGCGCCCAGGGTTCCAAGGAAGTGCTTGCCCTGACAAGTTCAGACCGGTGGCTTTTGTCATTGCCTTTGTATCATGTCTCAGGCATTGCCATTCTTGTGCGGTGTTTATTGTCAGGTGCTGCTTTAGTCATGGCTGCGAGCGAAGATTTAAGTGCGCAAAAGGAAATAACACATGTCTCCCTGGTTGCCACTCAATTGCAAAGGTTGCTCCTTCAGGAAAAAAACCATGGCTGGCTGCGTTCTTTGAAATTTATCCTGTTGGGAGGCTCTGCCATTCCCCGCACCGTAATTGAGCAGTCGGTGAAATTAGGTTTGAATATTTATTTAAGTTATGGTCTGACAGAAATGGCTTCTCAGGTGGCAACGGGCAGGGTCATCCAGGTTGATGGTCCTTGCGTCAAAGTTTTGCCTTACCGGAAAATAGGCATATCTTCCGATGGCGAGATTTTGGTAAAAGGAGAAGTTTTGTTCAAGGGCTACATTAACGGAAGCCGTGTGCAGCTGCCTTTGTCCGAAGGATGGTTTGCTACCGGTGATATGGGACAATTAGACAAGGAAGGTTTTCTGACCGTAACCGGCCGGCGCGATAATATGTTTGTTTCCGGGGGCGAGAATATCCATCCTGAAGAGATCGAAAAGGCGCTTTTAAGCATCAAAGGCATTGCCCAAGCCATGGTGGTGCCAAAAGAGGACAAGGAATTCGGTCAACGGCCCATTGCTTTCATCAGGTTTAGTGCAGGGGCATTGTCAGAAGATGATATTATCCGTTCTCTGCAAACTGACCTGCCGCGTTTTAAGATCCCCGTAGCTTTTTATCCCTGGCCGGAACATTTTATGAGCCAGGGTGTAAAGATTTCCAGGCAGGAGTTTTTAAGGAATATGCCCAGCCGTTAACTCTTTGAGAAAGAAGCAGCATCTTTGCGGTATAAAGAGGACAAAGGGAGTTAGGATGAAAATTAAAGATTTTACAAGGGATGATGTGCGCAATATGTACCGTTTTATTTTGGGTAGAGAACCGGAGAATGAAGCTGCTGTTGAGAATCACTTCAAAGGTTGCTCAAAATTATCTGATTTACTTCAAACGTTCTATCAATCAAACGAATTCCAAAATAAGATAAAGAAGCCGCAGACAGTTGGCCAAAGAATCAGAGCCCAATTATCTTACTTATTTCGAGCTATCCGTCAATCAATCGGATCCCCAAACAAGATAAAGATACCCCAAGAGAATAGCCAAAAGTACATCACTAATAATGAAGAGGAAGTATTAATGTCGGTGAAGATCGATGACAAAACATTTGAAATGGCAGGGGATGATTATCTAACAATATATGTCAAGAATGATTTTGAGCCTCATATGGTTTATTTGTTTAAAAGTTTAGTCAATAAAACCGATAATGTTTTGGATATCGGGGCTAATATTGGCTGCACATCGATATTGTTTGGCGCCCTTGCCAATAAAGTTGTTAGCTTAGAACCCAATCCTTCAGCTTTTGACTTTTTAAAGAGAAATATTTCTAATTCAAGATTAAAGAATGTTGTTATTCAGAATATTGGGTTAGGGGCTTCGGCGGGTGAATTTGAAATGGCATTTGACCGTGGGAATCGTTCAGGTTCTTTTATTAATAATTTTCAGCAAGCCTCTTCGGAGCATGAGAAGGTAAAAGTTCACATTGAACGGCTGGATGATGTTGAGGATCGATTTAAATTATTCCCTATTGATCTTATAAAAATAGATGTGGAAGGGTTCGAACAACAGGTCCTTCAGGGTGCAATAAAAACCATTGAAAAGAACAAACCTATTGTTGTTTTAGAAATGAATCATTGGTGCTTAAATGCGTTTCAGAGGATATGTGTCCCAGATTTCTTAGATTTTCTTCGATCTGTCTTTCCTGTCCTCTTGGCCGTTGATGGAAGATCGTACGCCAACCTTCATGATAAGGATGAAAGTTTTTCAGTGATGGAGCGGCATATCATCCATGCTAAATATTCAAATATTGTGGCAGCTTTTGATGAAGCACGACTATCCCGATTTCGTCAACTATTTACAAAATAAATAGGAGTGGGATTGCGGGTGGGGATAAATAAGGATTATTTGGAGTTTTGGAATTTTTCTAAACCTTTGCGCAGGGCGGGGGGTAGAGGGATTTTCTTGCGGGTTTTTTGACTGACGGTCACATGCACGGTATTGGCTGTCCCTATCAGGGTCTTGCCGCGTTTAAGGATATATTTAAAAGAAAAAGAAGTTTTACCGATATGGCCCACCTTGATGGTGATAACGATCTTGTCGCCGGCACTAACAGGGGCTTTATAATCCGATTCGGCATGCACGATGGGCTGAAAATAATTTGTTCCGCTTAAGATGGATTGAAAGCCCCGGCCAAATTCCTTTTCCAGTAATTCCTCATAAGCGTCGTGGATGAGCTTGAACTGGTTGGCAAAGAAAATAATGCCTGCGGCGTCCGTATCGTGCAATCTGATCTTTGCGGTATACGTAAACATGTTTTTGATTATATCAAACCATTGACAAATACAAAGAAAATTGTATTATGTCTTTACTTTAACACCTCAGGAATATATCACATGAACAATAGGGCTTTAGTGGCGGAATTTATAGGAACCTTTACCCTGATCTTTATCGGTGTAGGGTCCATCGTCGCCGATTATTTGACCGCGGGCAAGGTCGGTTTGACCGGGATTGCTTTGGCGCATGGCCTGGCTATTGGGGTCATGGTTTCAGCGACGGCGGCAGTAAGCGGCGGGCATTTAAATCCGGCAGTGACCATTGGCTTGTGGTCGGCTAAAAAGATCAATACTGTAAATGCTCTGGGTTATGTGGTTGCCCAATGCCTGGGTGCTATTTTTGCCGCATTTTTGATCAAACTGTCTGTTCCGGCAGATGCTTTGGCCTCTGTCGGTATGGGAACGCCGAGTTTAGGCCATGGAGTTACTGTACAGATGGGATTGGTGACTGAAACTATTTTAACTTTCTTTTTGGTCTTTGTGGTTTATGGCACTGCTGTTGATGCCCGTGCTCCTAAATGCGGCGGTTTGTTTATCGGCCTTGCCATTGTTTTAGATATATTGATGGGTGGTCCAATTACCGGTGCTGCCATGAATCCAGCCCGTTATATCGGTCCGGCCCTTTTAGGCGGCGGCTTGCAAAACGCCTGGATCTATTGGGTCGGCCCTGTCGTGGGCGGTGTCTTGGCCGCGCAAATTTATAAAACACAGTTAGAGAAATAGGAAGGGGGTTCTCCGATGGCAGAACGTATTGGTGTGATCACCATGAAAGGCAATTCCTTAACCCTGACCGGTTCTGAGATCAAGGCCGGTGACCAGGCGCCTGATGCGACCCTGGTGGCTAATGATCTTTCAGAGGTTAAATTATCCTCATTTAAAGGCAAAAAAATCATTTTATCAACTGTTCCGTCGCTGGATACTCCAGTTTGCGATCTGGAAACCAAAAGATTCAATCAGGAAGCCTCGAAGCTTCCGGATGTGGTAGTGTTGACGGTCAGCAAAGACCTTCCTTTTGCCCAAAAACGCTGGTGCGGGGCCAATGGTGCTACAAGCGTCAAGACCTTGTCCGACTATCGCGGCAATTTCGGCGATACATATGGCGTTTTGATCAAAGGCCTTGCTCTTCTGGCCCGTTGTATTTTCGTGATCGATGAAAAAGGCAAGGTTACTTATGTGCAGTTGGTCAAAGAAATAGCCAGCGAACCGAATTACGATGAGGTCCTCAAGGCCCTCAAGGGTGGCGAGACCTGCGGTTGCGGGCATCAACATTAATATTTTTAATCTAAGGAGATAGTTATGGCATACAGCTTACCCCCGTTGGCTTATCCGTATAACGCCCTGGAGCCGCACATCGATGCGCGCACGATGGAAATCCATCACGGCAAGCATCAC
>CAZFON010000203.1:0-3950 GCA_964520185.1 uncultured Planctomycetales bacterium
GGTCAAAATTTTATTTTTCATAAAGTTCAGCTTTCCAATGCCCCTGCGCCTGCAAGATCAATTCAACCGTTTCCCTGACCGCTCCCCGGCCGCCTGACTTTTTCGTTACGTAAGCCGCGATCTGTTTGACTTCCGCCACGGCATTGGCCACCGCCACGGCCAAACCGCACCGTCGCATTATAGCTAAATCCGCCACATCGTCACCAATAAAACAAACTTCTTCATCCCTTACATTGAATTCTTTCAACAAACTTTCATAGGCGCCGATTTTAGGATAAACGCCCACAAAGACCTTGTCGATTTGCAGGTCCCTGGCGCGATGGGCCACAACGCCGGATTGCCGTGCGGATATGATGGCTGTCTTAATGCCGCATTTCTTTAAAAAAACAATGCCAAAACCGTCCTGCACATCAAAATTCTTGGCCTCAACACCATTGCTGTCAACAATGATCAAGCCATCCGTCAAAACGCCGTCAACATCCATGACTACGAGTTTGATCTTTTTTAACGCTTCCTTCATTATACCAGCCCTGCCTTAAGCAAATCCTGCACATCCAAAAGCCCGACCACGCGGCCCGCACGATCAACGACCGGCAGTTCGTCGATTTTCTTGGTCTTCAAAAGATCAAAGGCCTGGGCAGCCAGTTTATCTTTTCCGATAGAGGCTGGTTTTTTCGTCATGACTTCGGAAACATTTTTTAATAAAGTCGCGGGGTCAGATTCCAGGTGCCGGCGTAAGTCTCCGTCAGTAAAAATACCTAAAAGTTTATGCTTGCCGTCCACCACAAACGCGCAGCCGCAGCGGGCCTTTGTTATGGCCCATAGGACATCCCTGACCTTGGTCGTGACCTTGACCTTGGCATAAAAACCGTCCCTGCGCATGATATCTTCCACCTTCAGCAAAAGCCGGCGTCCCAAACTGCCTCCTGGATGATAAAGCGCAAAATCTTCTTTTTTAAACTTCTTGCGGTCAATAAGGCAGGCAGCCAGGGCATCGCCTAAGGCCATGGTCACCGTTGTTGAAGCCATCGGTGCCAGCCCCAAAGGACAGCCTTCAGATTTAACTTCAATATCCAAAACCACATCCCCATGCCTGGCCAGGGTGGATTTAAGATTACCTGTCATGACAATGATCTTAGCGCCGATCTTCCTGACCAAAGGCAGAAGACGGATGGTCTCTCCGGTTTCGCCGCTTTGGGAAATTGCAATGACCACATCTTTAGACGTGACCTGACCCAGATCGCCATGCACAGCCTCTGCGCTGTGCAAAAATACACTCGGCGTTCCTGTCGACGACAAGGTCGCCGCGATCTTACGGGCAATGATACCGCTTTTGCCCATGCCGCAGACAATGACCCGGCCGCTGCATTTGGCGATCATATCAACCGCAGCTTCGAATTCGCGGTTCAAACGCCGCCCCATGGCGCCGATGGCCTTGGCTTCGATATTTAAAACTTCTTTTGCGCGTTTAAGCATTTTTGTTTATGACCCTATCTATCGACAATAGATCTTTGCATAAAGCTTCCAAATTTCTCAAAGGCAGCATATTCGGTCCATCGGAAAGCGCCTTGGCTGGATTCGGATGCACCTCCAAAAAGATTGCGTCAACGCCTGCGGCCACGGCACAACGGCTCAGAAGCGGGATGTATTGGCTCTCCCCGCCTGTAGCATGCCCCAGACCACCGGGCTTCTGCACGCTATGCGTGGCATCAAAGACAACCGGATAACCCAAACCCCTCATGATAGGCAAAGCCCTGAAATCAGTAATAAGCGTGTTGTAACCAAAAGAAACGCCCCGTTCCGTCAACAGTAATTTACGGTTGCCTGCCTCCTGCATCTTTTTGATGATCCCGCTGACGTCCCACGGCGCCATGAACTGTCCCTTTTTCACATTCACCGCTTTCCCTGTCTTGGCTGCAGCAACGATCAGGTCAGTTTGGCGGCACAAGAAAGCAGGGATCTGGATAATGTCCAAGATCTCACCTGCCATCGTTGCCTGGTTGACATCATGCACGTCGGACAAAATAGGCACGCCCACCTTGGACTTGATTTGAGAAAGGACCTTCAGGCCTTCATAAAGCCCGGGCCCGCGAAAAGAATGAATGGACGTGCGATTGGCTTTATCAAAACTTGCCTTAAAAACAAAGGGAACGCGAAGCTTTGAGGTGATCTTTTTAATGGCCTCGGCGATCTTTAAAGCGCCTGAGGGAGACTCGATCACGCAGGGCCCTGCAATCAGCACCCACGGCCTATTGCCGCCAAAAATTACTTTGTCGTTAATCTTGACTTCTCTAACCATGATATGGCCTTTTGTAGATCCTGCGGGGTGTCCACCGCCATGGATTCGTATTGTGTCACCGTTGTTTTTATTTTTATGCCGCGCTCCAGTATGCGCAACTGCTCAAGTTCTTCAGCAGATTCCAGGGCGCCTTTGGGCCAGTCCTTGAACTTCATTAAAAAGTCCTTACGGTAGGCATAAAGCCCCAGATGCTTGTATTTCCTGGTACCCGCGTTCTTATTACGAAAATAAGGGATCGGAGATCTTGAAAAATACAAGGCAAAACCCTGATCATCCACCACACATTTGACCACATGAGGGTTAACATCATCAGCATCATCGGTGATCTCTTTGATCACCGTGCCTACCATGGTCTGCGGGTCCTTTTTTAAAAGCAAAGCCAGGCTGTCAATGGTCCGGGCATCAATAAAAGGTTCATCGCCTTGAATATTAACAATGATATCGACCCTTAGATCCTTAACCGCTTCAGCAATGCGGTCAGAGCCTGAAGGATGCCCTGGATCTGTCATCACCGCTTTGGCTTTGAAAAGCTGCGCCGCCCGCAAGACATCCGGATGGTCGCAGGCGATCAACACTTCATCAAGCTCTTTGGCCTGCATGGCCTTTTCCCAGACATGCCGGATCAAAGGCTTACCATCGATACAGCTAAGGACTTTGGCTGGAAACCTGGTGGAGCCATAACGCGCAGGAATGACCCCCATGGTTTTCATTTAATTGCCTCAATCGCCTGCCTTAGTTCGGCAAGCTCAACAGCAACTGCGCCCATTTTCCCAACCACGACCCCTGCTGCGCAATTAGCGATCCTTGCTGCCGTGGGCTTATCAGCGCCAGCTGCCAAACATAAAGCAAAAACAGCAATGACTGTATCACCTGCACCGGAGACATCAAAGACCTGGCGGGCCATGGTCGGAATAGGAACAGGCTTTTGATGATGCTCAAAAAGATACATGCCATGCTCGCCCAGGGTGATCAAAAGGGATTCGATGCCCAAAAAACTCAAAAGACCGGCGCCGTTGGCTTCGATCTCCTGTTTATCATCAAGCTTGATCGATTGGATCCCGCAAGCCCTGCGGGTTTCTTCAGAAATTTCCTTCAAGGCCGTTTCAGCTTCTTTTTTGTTAGGGGTGATGCAACTGACCTGGCCATATTCGCGCAGATCTTCCAATTTGGGATCAACCACCACCGGTAATTTATAACGATGTGCTGATTCATGCACCTGGGCAATGAGCCTCGGATCAATAAGACCTTTGCCGTAATCAGATATAATAACAGTTTCAAAATTTTTCAGGTTGCGGCGCAAAAACGGCAGGATCTTGGCTTCTTTGATAAGGTCCAAACCGCCTTTGTTTATTCTTTCTCTGTCTAAACGGACGATCTGCTGATGCTGGGCAATGATACGGGTTTTGAAGATCGTATCCATGTCGGCGTCAACAAAAAGGCCATGAATATGAATACGGCTCCTGAGAAGCTCTCTTTTGAGGATGCTGCCTTCAATGTCATCCCCGATCTTACTGACCAGGGTAACATCAGCTCCCAAGCTGACCAGGTTATTAGCCACATTAGCGGCACCTCCAGGGGTATAAAAGGACTCTTCCTGAATCACAACAGGCACCGGCGCCTCTGGAGAAATACGTGTTACGCTGCCCTTTAT
>CAZFON010000204.1:0-3941 GCA_964520185.1 uncultured Planctomycetales bacterium
ATATCCTTCAGGCACATGATGGAATTGCCACATGCCTGAAGGATATTGGGTGCGCACATCACACTCCACCTGGCTCGCCCGTCCGGCAGGCCCTACCAGGCCTATTTCCTTGGCGTCCTTAAGGGAAACCGCCCCCACACCTTCGAAACGGGCCAACACCGACGGCCTGGTAAATAGGAGGTCACTGACATCCTGGAATTCTTCCTTGTATTTCTTTAATTTAAGATAAAAATCATCCGTCATCTGTGTGTCCATATCGAACAATACCCCACCGGGACGGCATAATCCTTTGCCAAACCGGTTGCCGGTCAAGCTCAAAAGCAAGTTGAGATAATCCCCGCGCATACGGCCAAAATAAGCACTCGTCGGCAGGAACCCTGCATCCATGCCAAGAGCCCCCAGATCGCCGACATGATTGGCCAGTCTTTCTATCTCCAGGGCAATGGCACGGATGGCCTGGGCCTTGGGAGATATCCCGCATCCTGTCAATGATTCGACCACTTCACAAAAAGCCGTAGAATGACCAATGGACGTATCTCCGGCGATGGATTCGCTTAAAAGCGCGCTGCGTTTTAAGTCCCCTCCTGCCATCAGAGGCTCGATGCCGCGGTGCTGATAACCCAACTGGATCTCCAAATGCATGATATTTTCCCCGTGGCATTGAAAACGGAAATGTCCCGGTTCGATGATCCCTGCATGCACCGGACCCACGCCGACCTCATGGACCTCTTCTCCTTCTACAACATAAAAAGGATAAACGCCTGGAATGGTCAGTTCGGCGATCCCCTTCCAGATATCAGCGACACGACGGTAATTCGAATGATACCTCAAAGGTTTAAGCCAGGGATGGCCAACAGGTGTGATGGCCCATTGCTCTGCCATCTCGCGCTCAAATAAATGCGCTTGGGTCAATTCCTTTGTCAAAGATCCGTATTGGGGAGACTGTAAAGATACGAGCGTCGATATGATCTCAAGCGATGCTTCTTCGTCGCGTCCCAGGATGGCCAAGATCCTTAAAGCCCCGTCTGCCTGCGGTGCCGCGAATAAATTCGCCAGCCTGGCATCCTGCCGGCATCCTTCTAGGATCCTGTGCCGGAAATCTTCCATTCCCAACAAAGGAATATTTGATAGTGCCGTTTGAGCGCCGTTGAACAATTCCATTTTCTTTTACCCCCCAAGAAGTCCCACGCCTTTTTGCAACATATCATTCAAAATAGGCGGGATATAAAAACCAAGCATAAGAACTATTCCTATTAAAAGCACGATCGGCAAGATCATGCTCATGCCTTCCTTAACATCCGGGTCTGAAACCTGCTTCGAACCATGGCCCTGGAGCATTTTTAATACAATGTCTGCCATGCCGATAAAAATGAACGCCAGGAACAAACAATAGAAAAAAGCGAGCGCGTAATGATGCCCTGCAACAGCACTGTACAAAATGATCAATTCGCTGATAAAACTCCCGAAGGGCGGAACACCGCTGACAGCCAGAAAACCCGCCAGAAGAAAGATCCCTGTCATCGGAAATCTGCGAAGCACTCCCTTGATGTCGCCGACCCTTTTGCTATGGTACTGCTTGTAAAGATTGCCGGTGGTCAAAAAGGCGATCCCCTTGCCAAAAGCATTGTTGATCATATGAAGAAGCGCGCCGTAAATGCCTATAGGCCCAAGCCCGATGCCGATGGCCAATATCCCCATATGCTCGACACTTGAATAGGCGAACATCCTCTTGTAATCTTCCTGGCCCAATATAAAAACAAAAGCCACGGCCATTGAGATGCCCCCTAAAAGGACCAGCATGGATGAAAGAAACGGGGTTTGATGGGCGGCATGGCAGACCTGGGCGACCCTTAAAATGCTTAAGAAAGCGCAATTCAATAAACACCCGGAAAGCAAAGCAGAGATGGGCGACGGGGCCTGCGAATGAGCATCGGGCAGCCAGGTATGCATGGGGGCAAGCCCCATCTTGGTCCCGCAGCCTATGAGCAAAAAGATCACGCTGATCTTAAGCCACGGCAAAGACAGTTGGCTGCCGTGAATTAAAAGTTTATCAATGAACAGGCTTTGAACGTTGTTAAGACCTGCCACGGCAAGAAAATAGGTCCCCAACAGGGCCAAGGCTATGCCGATCAAACAGATCATTAAAAATTTCCAGGTAGCTTCAATGCTTTGCCTGGTTTTGACAAAGTTGATCAAAGGGACACTGGATAAGGTGGTGGCTTCAATGGCGATCAACAAAAGCCCAAAATGCCGGCTTATTGTGGCCAGGGTCATAAACGAAAGGAAGAACAACAAGAAGGTGATAAAAACCTTGCGGGAAAGCTCTGATTCATCTTTAAAATAACCCACCAGATAAAACGACACCATTAAGAACAAAATACTGACGACGGTAAGGACCAGAAGGCCCAAAGCATCAAGCCCCAAAAATCCCAGGAAGGTCTCCGGCGGCATGCATTTCCAGAAGCTGAAAACACAAGCGCTGTGCACCAGCGCCGTCATGACCAGCATCCTCTTCCTGGCTTTCTGGTCCGGAAGAATAAAAACCGATGCCCCTACAAGTAAAGGGAATAAAACCAAAAAGATCAACATTGTTTAATCCTTGAGCGTTGTCAACTCTAAAGTATCCATGTTGTTAAATTCATCGCTGATATTATTCACCACGATGCCCATGACCACCGTGGCAATAAACAAGTCCAATAAGATCCCCATCTCCACCAACAGAGGCATTTTTTTCAACAATAGAATGGCAAAAAGGAATATCCCGTTTTCCATCAGCAAATAACCGATGACCTGGCTGATGGCCTTGATGCGCCCCACGATCAGGATAAATCCCATGATGATCAGTGAAAATGACGACGGGATGATCAATTCAGAACCAATGGCCGCCGGGAATACAAGTTTTGAAGCCAATAAGAACGAGCCCACGATCGAAAGCGCACTTAACAAAAGGGTCACCCCTAAACCGATGATGGGGCTTACTTCACTGCGCACAGAGACATGACGGATGGCCCAAAAAAGAAAATTAGGCATAATGATACCGCGCAGCACAATGGCGGCCAAAGCCACGAAGACAATATAAAATTCCAGGTCTTGGGCATATAACAGTAGTGCCACGACACCTAAAACGGACGATTGCACGCCAAAAAGCTGGATCATGGTTCCCAGACGGCTGCTGGCCACAATAAAAAGCCCCAGGATGATAACTAAGATCAAAACGGAATCCAGCCAAACGTTCATGAATGAGCTCCCATCAACCTCACCAGGACCACGATAAACCCAATGATCGAAAATATAAACGCGGAAAACAGGAAATACACCACCTTGTTCATACGCAGACGGGCCATGGTTGATTCAACCACCCCAAGGACAACAGCCAATCCCAGTATCTCTATGACAAAAAGAACGATGTCTATGAAAAATTGATGGGTCTTAAAAGTAAAAATAACGGAAATAAGCAAGGTGGCAAAAAGGAAAAGTTTCACGGCCTTACCATAAAGGATGTAGGCCAAATCAACGCCGCTATGGTCCAGGACCATGACTTCGTGGATCATGGTCAACTCCAAATGGGTTTCTGGATCGTCAATAGGGATACGGGCATTTTCAGCCAGCAGGACCAAAAAGAAACTAACAACGACCAGGATCAGGACCGGGCCGACCAAAACCCAGCAGGAAGCCAATCCTCCGATAAAAATCCCTGATAAGGACATTTGTCTGGATATTAAGGCCAGGATGGTCAGGTTCAAGAACATGGTGATCTCGGACAAACATCCGAAGGTAGCTTCCCTGCTGGCGCCCATCCCCTCAAAGCTCGAACCTGTGTCCAAGGCCGCCAGGACAATAACAAAACGGGCCAGGGCGAACAAATAAATAAAAAGGACCAGGTCTCCCCAAAATTGGACAGCGGGCTTTAAACTGGTGATGGGCAACAAAATCCCGGCGGC
>CAZFON010000205.1:0-3908 GCA_964520185.1 uncultured Planctomycetales bacterium
TTTAAAATCAGCCGAACCATCATCAGTCAGGAAAATGTCACTGGTTGATACCATGGCATGCATCGAGGCCTCAGCCGCAGGAAGATCTTTAAAACTATAAGAATCAGGCCCAATGATCAATACATGACCGCCGTCATAGCTTGACGGCCACTCTCCCAGGTCAAAGCCCTTGGTCTGCGGATCGATAAAATATTCTTGGGCCCCTGCTTTCACCGCCAGCATCACGCGATCAAAAGCCGAAGGAATGGGCAATCTATGCTGGGGATCGCCGTTAAATTCACCGCTGAATAAGCAGATATTGGCATCAATGCCGGCTATTTTCAGCATCTGCCTGGCCAGGATACTTAAGTCCTTGCCATCGCCATAATGGCTTTTAAAGGATTCCGTGGTGCTGTGCATAGAAACCGAATGGTCACCAATACTCATAGGCACATAACGGAAACCATCCTGGATAAATTCCATGATGGCCCGCACCTTGTCCATGTCATTTGTCTTGGTCCTGACTAGATCCAGCGCTTTTTGTTTGATAGCGGGATCTTCATCAACAGTATTGGCATTGATCTGTTCCCTCCACCAGTCAGCAACTTGCTTCCAATCGGTCATGGAGGACAAGGACAACACGCCGATAACATCATCCGGCGGAGGCATGAATTCTTCGGTCTCCGTGTAAGCGGTGTTCTCAAAAATAAAGGAATATTTGACCGTGCCATTGGTTTTAGTGATCAATGGCTGACTGTCATTATTGTAAGCGGAAAAATGGACAAGCTTATTCTCAGGGAAAACATAGGTATAGCGGGCATATTTGGTCGGTATGGAAGGATAGGTCACCTCATCCCAGAATTGACCAGGGATCTCTTCTTTCAAGACCTTGGTCTTGACCCTTACATCAATGACCGTACCGATATTGATCGTAGGAAAAGAAATGACCTTAAGCCTCATATCGGCATACAACGGAGATTTATCGTAGGCCGGGAGGTCCCTGATATCCGCAGCTACGAGCTTCCGGCCGTCAGGCGTCTCAATAAAGGCCTCGATCTCTGTGATCTGTTCGCGGGATTTATTGTAATAAATCGGCCATTGTCCCAGGCTCTTGGCCGCGTCTTTGAGGACCTTGATCCTGGCATGATAATCTTGGGTGAAAGACCAGTCATCATGGATGATGGTATCTGTTTCAGCCAAAAGACCGATATAAGGCTGATCGCTGTTCTTTTCTTCCCATAAATTAGGATCAATAGCCTTGTCTTCCAGCTTATTCAAATCCTGTGCAACGGCCTGGGTGCGGTCCAGGTTCGGCGTCTGCGCCCATGCATGGACGGTAAACAACGGCAGGAGTAAACAGAATATAAATTTCTTCATAAATGTTAAAACCCGCTCATCCATTAAAATATGCCGCTGGCTCAAAGGCTGTTTTAAGATGATACCATCCAGCGTCGTGCAGCGGCTTAAGGCCACGTACATCTGACCATGCGCAAATGTGCCCATACCCATATCAATGATCACGCGCTCAAAGGTCTGACCCTGGGACTTATGAATGGTAACGGCCCAAGCCAGTTTAAGAGGATACTGGGTAAAATACCCAACCACCTTGGAAGACAAAGATTTATTCATTTCATCAAAATAATACTGATAAATTTCCCAGGTATGTTTTTTGACGTCCACTTGCCTGCCGTCTTCCAGCTCAACCATGACCAGGTCATCCCCTTCACCATTGTTGATGATATCTACGATCTTTCCCAAAGATCCGTTGACCCAGCGCTTTTCAGGGTCATTGTTCAACATCATGACCTGTGCCCCACTTTTAAGTTCCAGGATTTCCTGTGCCGGCATGGACTTTCGTTCAAAATCACCTGATATCACCCCCTGATATATTTTAGGAAAACCAGGCAAGCCCTGCAGCCGCTGGTTATTGACCTTCTCTGCCAGGGCATTGGTCGTGGTAAGCACGATATAAAATTCATCAGGCGTAAATTGGTGCCCGGGCTTAAAACGGCGGTTCAGCGCCTCCCAATGATGGTATTCAACGCTATTGTCCCTGACGGCGTTAAGCAGACGGATAAAATGCTCGTCCTTTTGGCGGTAGATCTTTTTTAATTGAATGGTCCTGTAATCCAACAACTCAAAGACCTTGGAGGAGAAAAAATATGGTGTTGGATAATGGGTCCTGAAAATATCTTTTTCCCTTTCAGTGACCACCGGAGGCAACTGAAAAAGGTCCCCAAAGAAGATCATTTGGATGCCGCCAAAAGGCCGCTCGTATACAGGCCCGTAAAGGCGGAGAAATATATCTATGCAATCCATGAGGTCTGCACGCACCATGGAAACCTCATCAATGATGACCGCCTTAAGCTCCTGGTACATCTTTCGTTTACGTTTACGCACCGGAATATCCGCCACCGTTTCAGGGGTGACATCCGGCTTAAAATTAAAGAACGAATGAATGGTCTGTCCTTTGATATTGATCGCAGCCACCCCCGTGGGTGCCAGAATGGCGACATTCTTGGTCGTCTTCTGGCGGAAATACTGCAGCAGGGTTGATTTTCCGGTACCGGCCTTGCCAGTCACATAGATATGCTGGCCGGTATTCTCCATGGCCTCAAAAGCAAAAACAAACTCTTCATTAAAATCAAGTTCAGCGAAATCCATAAAAAGCCTTATCTTACAACTTATTGATAATGATGTCTTGAAGTTCGCGATGCGTTTTTAAATTCTCCTCGCGGCTGTTGATGACTTCAATGATACTTGAAGTCTGTGATCTAAGCGCCAGGGCATATGCTTTTTTAAACTGTCCTGCAGACACGGGCTGACTATAGCCAAGTTCAAACATGGCAGCTGCAGAGGCCAGCGTGTAGGGATGCGGCGTACCCCAAAACTTTTCAAACCCTTCCTTAAATCCGGCAATAGGCAGAAAAGAAAATATCCCTCCCCCGCCGTTATTCAAAACAACGATGATCAAAGGCACAGGCACTTCACGCAACATGCTCAATGAATTCAAGTCATGCAAGGCCGCCAGATCACCGATCATAAGGGTTACGGGTTTATTCAAACCTCTGGCAAAACCTGCCGCTGAGGCGATATTCCCATCAATGCCGCTGGCCCCGCGATTGCCGTTGACACGAACGACCCGGCCTCCGGGATCTGCATAGTTGCCCATATCGCGGATAGGCATGCTATTGCTTAAAAATAATCCGTGAGCTTCCGGGATCAGTTGCGAGACTAAACGGGCAATGCCAGGCTCGCTGACGCCTTGGTCCTTGGCAAAGAACCCCTCCATGCTTTTATCAACGACCTGGTCCGCCTTGGATAGAACTTTCAGGGCCGAAGAACTTTTGCGTACTTTAAGAAGCGGAAGCATGGTCTCAATAAAATTACCGACGCCGGCCTCCACGCGCAAGCTGACCTGATGATTGGGGTCATTGCGCAAGGTATGATCGATCACCATGATGTATTCAGCCGGTCCCTGCTTTTTTATAAAATCATAATAGCGCTGTGAGGTCATGCGTCCGCCCAAATGAAGCACGCCGTCAAAAGATAAATCCTTGAGGATCTTCTCCGATGATAGTAGATGATCAAAATAATGGATAAGAGACGACTCCCTCCGCCCTAGGCGCAGTCCTGAAGAAATATCTGCAAAAACAGGCCAGCCTAATTTTCTGGCTAAACCCAGGGCCAGATCGGCCTCATCCTGAGCTATTTTCCCGATTACGATCAATCCGCTTTTAACAGCGTTAAGACGATTGGCAATTTTTTTAGGGTCAGGAAGCTCCGCTGGCCCAAAACCAGCAACGTAATCCGTATAAGGCTTTTGGGTCTGCTCCCAGCGTTTTAAGCCTTTGACATAGGTTTTAAGATCATCCGTGCCCGGGGTCAAATCCAAAGGTTTGCGAAACATGCAATTGATATGCACGACA
>CAZFON010000206.1:0-3865 GCA_964520185.1 uncultured Planctomycetales bacterium
AAGTTCGCCCCAAGGGATTTTGAGAACTTGGGGCTGATCATCCGGCAAATCGTGCAAACAAAGCAACTCGTGGACGAGAAATTGAACGTCAAAATGTCCTTGAGCTTATTAAGGGAACATATATGGGGCAATTAATGCAGGTCAAATTAGGGGAATACCGCTCGGTTATCTGGGCGGATGACAATGGCGTGGCCGTGCAGCGCAATGATATGGTCATCCTGGAGGTGGAGCGGAACCTGGAATTCGGCAAGGTCATCTCTGAGCCGGCCAAGTCCTGCGCGGGGAAAAAAGAAACAGCTGCGGGCAAGATCCTGCGCCTTGCGAGCGACGGTGACCTTCGTCAGGTGGTTAATAACGAAATGAAAGCCATTGAGGCCATGAAAACATGCGGGCTCAAGGTCCAGGAAAATAAAATGGATATGCAACTGGTCCAGGCGGAGTATACCTATGATGCCACCAAGATACTGGTATATTTTACGGCGGAAGGCAGGGTGGATTTCCGTAACCTGGTCAAGGACCTGGCCAAGGTGCTGCGCGTCCGCATTGAGCTCAAGCAGATTGGGGTGCGCGACAAGGCCAAGATCGTCGGCGGCTATGGCGTCTGCGGCAGGGAATTATGCTGCTCCTCGTATATGAAGGATTTTCATCCCCTATCCATTAAAATGGTCAAGGACCAGGGCCTGCCCTTAAATCCTCAAAAGATCTCCGGTGTTTGCGGCCGGGTCAAATGTTGCATGGCCTATGAGTTCCAGGTCTACCGCGAGTTTTCCAAGAGCCTGCCGAGGATCGGCGCCAAGGTCAATCTCTCCGATACCGAAAAGGGGAGGGTCGTTTCCCTGGATATCCTTAAGCAATATGTCACCGTGGACTTGGGCGAAGGCAAACTGGTGAGGGTCAAATATCCGCTGGAAGCTGTCCCATCATGAGCAAATTTTTTGTCACTACCCCCATCTACTATGTCAACGATGCCCCGCATATCGGGCATGCGTATACCACGATCCTCGCCGATGTTTTAAGCCGTTATCACCGCAGTGCCCAAGACGAGGTTTTCTTTTTGACCGGCCTGGATGAGCATGGCCAAAAGGTGATGCAAGCCGCAGAAAAGCGCGGCCTATCGCCACAGGCGCATTGCGATGACCTGGCGCCCAGATTCCTTAATCTGTGGCAGAAATTGGATATCCGCTACGATGATTTTATCCGCACCACCCAGGAGAGGCACAAAAGAATCGTGCAGCTGGTCTTGCAGCAAGTCCAGGACAAGGGCGATATTTATACGGATGAATATGAAGGCTGGTATTCGGTGGCTGAAGAACGTTTTATTACCGATACTGAATATGCCTCTGGAACGTTCAGGGATGTCAAAAAGATCAAAGAAAAGAATTACTTTTTTAAGATGAGCAAATATCAGCAAAAGCTCATTGATTATATCCAGGCGCATCCGGATTTTATCCGTCCTGAACACCGCAGGAATGAAATGCTGGGTTTCCTGCGCCAGCCTCTGGGGGACCTGTGTATTTCCCGTCCCAAGTCTCGCATGGATTGGGGCATTGAAATCCCCTTTGACCGCGACTATGTGATCTATGTCTGGTTTGACGCGCTGGTCAATTATATTTCCATACCCGGTTATGGCAGCGACGATGCGAAGTTCAGGAAATGGTGGCCGGCGGACGTGCATCTGATCGGCAAGGACATCCTTACCACACATTGCATTTACTGGACCACCATGCTTTTTTCCCTGGGGCTGGAGCTGCCCAAGACGATCTTTGCCCACGGCTGGTGGCTTATCGGTGAAACCAAGATGAGCAAATCCCTGGGCAATGTGGTCAACCCTCTTGATTTGATCGAAAATTACGGGGTGGATGCCGTGCGTTATTATTTGATGCGTGAAATGGTCCTTGGCCTGGATGCCAATTTTACGCCCGAATCATTTATCAAATGTTATAACAGCGATCTGGCCAATGATTTCGGCAATTTGCTTAACCGGGTCAGCGGCCTTATTCATAAGAACCACGGCGGCCAAATCCCTGAGCCGGGCCCACTGACTGCGACGGAAGAGGCTATCAAAGAGCAGGCCGGTGCTTTGCCTGTGCAGGTTAACGGATTGATCAATGATTATAAAGTCCAGGAAGCGCTGAGCCTGACTTTGGATCTGGTGCACGTACTCAATAAATATATGGAAGCCCAGGCCCCCTGGAAATTGGCCAAAACTGACATGAAGGCCGCCAACCGCGTTTTATATACCGCGGCCGAAGGTTTGCGTATAGCGACGATCATGCTGGCCCCGGTGATGCCTGAGAAGACCGATCAGGTCTTATACATTTTAGGTGCCCAGAAATCCAAGCCTGTTTGGGGGCAATTAAAACCCGGCTTGGCTCTGAAAGTCCATCCGCCGCTGTTCCCTCGTATCGAGGTGGAGAAACCCTGATGCCTATTGAGACGATAAAATGGGTCAATGGTGCCGCGAAGATCATTGACCAGACCAAGCTGCCTAATAAATTGGAATATATTTATTGCCGCGATGTAGAGACCATGTGGCAGGCCATCAAGCGTCTGTCCGTGCGTGGAGCTCCGGCCATCGGGGTTGCCGCGGCTTTTGGGGTGGTTTTGGGGGTCCGGAAATTCAAAGGGGACAACAAGGCCAAATTCCTCAAACTTTTTAACCAGACCTGTGATTATCTGGTAACGGCCCGTCCGACGGCAGTCAATCTTGCCAATGCCATCAAAGAAATGCGTGCCGTGGTGAAATTCAACGCTTCGGCTGACGTGGAAACGTTAAAAAAAGTACTCGAGTATCAGGCCCTTTCCATTTTTACAGCTGATCGGTATATTTGCCGTTTGATGGCAGGCTATGGGGCCAAGCTTATCAAGAACGGGATGCGTTGCCTTACGATCTGTAACGCCGGGGCCCTGGCAACCGTGGATTATGGCACGGCCCTGGGTGTTTTTTACAGTGCCAAGAAAATGGCCAAGAAATTCAGCGTATATTCTATGGAGACCCGTCCTTTACTGCAGGGGGCGAGACTGACCTGCTGGGAGCTTGCGCGTCAGAAAATAGATACCACGCTTATTTGCGATAATATGGCCGCTTCTTTGATGGCCCAAGGCAAGGTGGATATTATTTTTACAGGCGCGGACCGTATTGCTTCCAACGGGGATGCGGCCAATAAGATCGGCACCTATATGCTGGCTGTTCTGGCCCGGCATCATGGCGTGCCGTTTTATATCGTTGCTCCGGGCTCTAGTTTTGATCTGACCATCAAGTCCGGCAGACAGATCCCTATAGAAGGGCGCAAAAGCGAAGAGGTGACGCATTTCGCAGGTGTAGCCACTGCTCCCAAAGGCATTAAAGTTTATAATCCTGCCTTTGACGTGACACCGGCAAATTTGATCACAGGCATCGTGACGGAATACGGCATCATCCATCCGCCATATTTAAAGAATATAACAAAAAAGGTGACAGGTACATTATTGAAATGAAAGTATCCCAACTTGGTGAATTTGGTTTGATAGATGAGCTCAAGAAACTCGCGCCGGTTTCCAGAAAAGTGATCAAAGGTATCGGTGATGATACTGCGGTTTTGCCGTACAGTAAGAATGAATATTTGTTGTTTACGACGGATATGCTTGCGGAAGGTGCGCATTTTACCCGCCGCATGCCGCCCAAAAGCATGGGGCATAAAGCCTTAGCATGTAATATCAGTGATATCGCGGCCATGGGAGGTTATCCAACCTGTGCCGTAGTCTCCATCGGTGTCCCCAAAAATTTGGCTGTAAGTTTTATCAAGGACATCTATAAAGGCATGCAGTTATTGGCCAAGGCTTTTGACGTCAGCATTGTCGGCGGTGATACCATTAAAACAGATAA
>CAZFON010000207.1:0-3858 GCA_964520185.1 uncultured Planctomycetales bacterium
AAAAGTCTCCCTTTTAAACAAAGAGGAAATAAAGATCTTCCGTAAGAAAATTGTTCCCAAGGCCATTAAATTCTTTAGAAGCCAGGGTATCAATACCGAGCCTGTTTTAAGCAACGTTTTCTCAGAGAAGATCACCAGCTTGGATAATTGGGCCAATGGGATATATTGGTCACGTCAGCAGGGATGCTCCCATGTGCAACGGGGGTTTGCCCTGATCTTGGCTAACGGCGATGTTCATCCGTGTAATATTGTTGAATATAAACATGAACCAGTGCTTGGTAATGTATTTACTAACTCGTTTGAAGAAATTTGGCGTAGCCAAAAGGCCAGGGATTTCAGGAAAGAACTTCACGAATCCTGCGCCTTATGCCCTATGAACCTGCATTTCGGGATAGAGTATGAAAAAGTGGGGAAGTTCATGTGTTATGCGTCATGTATGAAAAGAAAGATAAAAAGTTTCCTTTATCACCATGAAAACTAATGCTCCTATAAAACAATTTTTATTTTTTCGTCGCCTGCCGCCGCATCCTAAGGGCGAGTGGGGAGGGCTTGAGAAGCTGATGTTCGACTGGTTTGAGAGGATCGATCATGCTCAGACCGACGTCGTAGTTATTGTTACAACAGGCTGGAAAGAGAGGTTCCTTCAGGAGGCGCGGCAGCGAGGGCTTCCTTTAAAAGTGGAAGAACAACCCTTCGACTATTTTCATGTCGGTCCTCTAAGAAGGTTCTTTGATATGCTCAAGTTCCTTAACGGCTATAGACCCTTTGGGATCGTTTTTTTTCAAGCCCATTTCGAAGAGTTTGGATTACCGGAACTTATCGCGGCTTCATGGGCTGCCAAAGGAAATATTTTTATGCATGAGAATACCGGCTCGCTGAAACCTCCGGCATGCACAAGCAGAAAATATTTTGGTTTTATCCCAGGCCTTGGTCTTTGGTGGCAATATTATATGTTTTGCATCAGGTTTCGGGCCCATGTGGCAAAGAATATACTGGCTGTAAGCCAAGGGATCAAAGATCGATATGTTTCCTGGTGGGGATATCCGGACCATAAAGTCATTATTTCTTATCATGGGGTTGATACGGGAAATTTTTTACCGGATACATCCATCAGGACAAAAATGCGTCAGCAGTTAAATTTCTCTGAGCAGGATAAGATCTTAATTGCGGTCGCGAGGTTAACACCCTTAAAGCGTATTGATCGTGCTATCAGGGCTTTTAACATCCTGTATCAAAATAATCCGGATGCTCATCTGGTTTTGGTTGGCGCAGGCCCTTTGGAAGGTGAATGCCGCCAGCTGGCTGGTTCATTGCCTTGCGCCGCCCACATTCATTTTATCGGTCATGTTAATAATACCGTGGATTACTTGAGAATGGCGGATATTTTTGTGCTTTCCAGCGATAACGAAGGTTTCAGCATAGCCCTCATGGAGGCCATGGGCTGCGGCCTTATAGTGGTTGCAACGGATTGCCCCGGCTGTAATGAAATAATCCTGGAAGGCCAAACAGGTTTTATCACGTCTTTTTCAGATGAATCTTTTGCGGAAGGGCTCAGCAAGGCTATGGGACTTTCCGGTCAACGCCAGTCAGCCATGAAGCAATTAGCCGTGCATACCATAGCGGAGCGTTTTGACATTAATAATAATGTCCGTCATTTATTGAAAACAATCGGTATGGGTCCCTAGTATGCCTTTGTTGACAGTGGTCATCGCCACATATAATCGGTGTCAGTTATTGCCAAGAGTATTATCCGGTCTTCTTGATCAAAAGATCAACGGGGACTTTGATTTTGAGGTCTTGGTTGTGGACAATAACTCCAGCGATAAAACACGGCAGGCGGTTGAACTGTTTATGCCGTCATTTAACGGCAAATTACGCTATTTGCTGGAACCTCAGAAAGGAAAAGCCTTTGCCGTGAACAGGGCCGTCAAGGAGGCTAAAGGCGATATTTTTGTTTTTACAGATGATGATGTGGTTCTTGATAAAGATTGGCTTTTTAATATTGTGGAATGTTTTAAACAATTTGATTGTGATGGGCTGGGTGGACGAATCCTTCCTGGATATCCGCCCGAAACTCCGTTGTGGATAAAAGAAAATGCTGATCTGCTTCTGGGACCTATCGTTTTTTATGACTACGGCGAAGATGTCAAGCCTTATCAAAAACCCATGTTTGAATTCCTTGGCGCTAATTATGCTTTTAAAAAGTCTCTTTTTGAACAATATGGATGTTTGCATACGCATATAGGCCCTGGCAGGGGTACCCTTGGCGAAGATACAGAGCTAGTCAGTAGGTTTCTTAAAGCGGGTAAAAAATTATATTATTGCGGCAAAGCGGTGGTGCTGCACCCTGTTGACAAGAAACGGATGAATTTGAGCTATATCGGCTGCTGGTTTGTTGGTTTGGGGCGTTACCGTTTTATTTGCGATGAACAGGGAAAATTAGATTATTCCCTGGTCTTCTGGTTTGGCGTACCAAGGTATTTAATAGGCCAGATGGCTAAAAACATCTTAAATATGATGGCCAATATTTTTAATAAACGGAAACTTCTTGCGGCCTGGATCGATCTATGCCTCGACTGGGGAAAAGCAACCGAAATGAGAAAGGTTTATGTTCATCAGCATCATCATAACCACCTATAATCGATGTGAGCATTTAAAGATAGTCTTTACTAGCTTGTTGGCCCAGCGTAAAAACCAGGGACTTGAGTATGAAGTTCTGGTGATCGACAACAATTCCACAGACAGGACAAGAGATGCTGTTTTGGAAGGGCAGTCAAGGTTCGAGGGAAGGCTAAAATATTTTCTGGAATCAAGGCAGGGAAAATCTTTTGCCATGAACCTGGGGATCAAAGAAGCCAAAGGGGACATCCTTTTTTTTACAGATGATGACGTTATTTTAGATGAAAATTGGCTTTTTAAGATCTTGGAGTGTTATGAGGCATATGGTTGCGATGCGGTGGGGGGCAGGGTCCTTCCTGTTTTTCCAGAGGGCACAGCCCCATGGATAATACAAAATGCCAAGAAATTGTCCGGAGCAGTTGTGATCTATGAGAATGGGGAGAAAACATTTCAACTGAAGAATGCTGAGGATAGATTTATTGGCGCAAATTTTTCTGTAAAACGTTCCGTTGCTCAGGAAGTCGGTGGTTTTTGTGTTGAAATAGGTCCAGGTGCCGCGATCGGTTTGGGAGAAGATGTGGATTTTTTTAAGAAACTGTTAGCTGGGGGAAAAGTTGTTTATTACTGTTATCAAGCGGTGGTGCATCATCCGTTCGATAGCAGGCGATTAACGCTCAAGCATACAGCCAAATGGAATATACAGTTGGGCAGGTATATGGCTTGGGCCAGCTTAAAAAATGGAGAAAACTTTGTTTTTTATGGAAAGATCCCGCGTTATCTTTATCGAGCGGTTATTTTAGATACGTGCAAACTGGCATTTAGTTGGTGGGATAAAGCCAAATTCTTCATTGCTTGGAGAAGTTTCTTTTATAAAATAGGCCTCATTCTAGGCTATAAACAATTTTATTTGAAATTAAGGAAAGCCTGAAATGCCTAAAGTCAGTGTTGTTATTCCCACCCATAATCGGGCAAACTATATTGCCCATGCCGTGGAAAGCGTGTTGGACCAGACGTTCCGGGATTATGAAATTATTGTGATCAATGACGGCTCAACGGACAATACTCAGGAAGTGCTTAAGAAATTTGAGGATAAGATCAAACTATTACATCAGGAAAATAAGGGTATTGCCCAAACCCGTAATCGGGCTATTCAAGAATCTACGGGGGAATATATTGCTTTTTTGGATTCCGATGATTATTGGATGCCTGAAAAATGAGACCAGCAGGTGAGAATTTTGG
>CAZFON010000208.1:0-3853 GCA_964520185.1 uncultured Planctomycetales bacterium
GGTTTACAGGTCTTTTTAAAATACGAGGGCTTAAATACCACGGGCTCTTTCAAAGACCGCGGCATGACCATGGCCATTTCCAAGGCCTGCGAAAAGAGTGTTAAAATTGTCATGTGCGCCTCTACCGGCAATACGTCAGCTTCAGCGGCGGCTTATGCCGCCCGTGCCGGGATCAAATGTGTCGTGCTTATTCCCAACGGCAATATTGCCATGGGTAAACTGGCCCAGGCCATGATCCATCAGGCGCAGGTGATCGCCATCGACGGAAATTTTGATGAAGCCCTTCGTTTGGTCAAGGAGATCACCTCTCAGTATCCGGTAGAGTTGGTGAATTCCCTGAACCCCTTCCGCATCGAAGGGCAAAAAACAGCCGCTTTTGAGATCTGTGATTTTTTAGGTGATGCCCCTGAATTCCATGCGATACCGGTGGGTAATGCGGGGAACATCACGGCCTATTGGAAGGGATACAAGGAATACCGATCAGCCGGAAGGTCCAAATCCCTGCCCAAGATGCTGGGCTTTCAAGCTGCGGGTGCGGCGCCGATCGTGCATGATCGTATCATTGAGAATCCTGAGACGATCGCCACGGCCATCCGTATCGGGAACCCTGCCAGTTGGAAATAAGCCGTTGAGGCCCGTGATCAGTCCGGTGGATTGATCGATGCGGTCAGCGATGATGAAATACTCGAGGCCTATCATCAATTGGCTGCTTTTTCAGGTGTCTTTGTAGAGCCCGCGTCAGCAGCGTCGGTTGCCGGGATCATCAAGCTAGCCCAAGCCGGATATTTTAAGGACCATGGGCAAGATCGGTTGGTATGCACGGTCACCGGTCACGGACTGAAGGATCCCAAAACGGCGATGAAGGGCCTGCCGGAACCCCAGGTCTTGAAAGCCGATAAGAAAAACATTTTGAAACTCATTGGTCTTTGATATGCGAGTTCTGATCACCTGTGGTGCAACATGGGTCCCTATCGATGATGTGCGCGTTATCAGTAACATATCCACCGGTGAAATGGGGCATTTGATAGCCCTGGTTTTCAGGCAAAAAAAGGCCCAGGTGACACTTATCGAAGGGCCGGTGACGCATGCCTTGAATGATAAAAAAGTTAGGATCATCAAATACCGGTTCTTTGATGAATTGGCTGCTGCGCTTAACAAGGAACTTCTTAAGCAATACGATGTTGTTATCCATGCGGCAGCGGTTTCTGATTTTAAAGTTCCAGGTAAGGCCAAGGGCAAGATACCTTCTGATCAGGCGTTGACCCTGAATTTGTCCGCAACCCAAAAGTTGATCAAGAAAATAAAACACCTGGCTCCTCATGTTTTTTTGGTGGGATTTAAATTGGAACCAGATTTAAGGTCGAAAAATATCTTTGAAAAAATAAAACCGTTGTTCAATACCGCAGGCTGTGATTTGGTGGTAGCCAACAGTCTCAAGCACGGATATCAAGGTTTTATTGTTAATGCCAATGGCGATATCTTACGTAAGGTTGATAGTAAACAAAAAATGGCAAAAACTTTGGTTGGTTTGTGTAAGGATTTATAAATGAAATACATTATCCTGGTCCCTGATGGTTTGGCTGATGAGCCGGTAAAAGAATTAGGGGGCAAAACCCCTATGGAGGCGGCCCATACGCCCAATATGGATTTTCTGGCGCAAAATGGTTTTTGTGCCTTAACGCAGACCATTCCTGACGGCCTGCCGCCTGGTTCGGATATTGGTAATCTGGCCCTTTTGGGCTATGACCCCAGAAAGAACTTTTCCGGCCGGGCTTCCCTGGAGGCCGCTAATTTAGGGATAAAACTTAAAAGTGATGAAGTCGTGTTTCGCTGTAATCTGGTCACTGTTAAGGACGGCAAGATGTTTGATTATAGCGCCGGGCACATTTCTTCTGATGAGGCCAAAAACCTTATCGAGCACCTGGAGCGCACCCTTGATTGGCCTGACCTGCGTTTTTATGCCGGTAAAAGCTACAGGCACTTGTTGGTGCTTAAGACCATTAATGTGCCTAAGATGGCCGCGGTTAAAACAACACCGCCGCATGATATCATCGATCAGCCCATCAAATCATATTTGCCGTTGGGCGTTCAAAGCGAGAATTTATTAAAGATCATGGAGAAATCCAAACAGATCTTGGATATGCATCAGATCAATAGAATGCGTACAGAGGCAGGGGAAAGTCCGGCCAATATGGTCTGGCTCTGGGGCCAGGGTACCCGTCCCGATCTGCCCTCATTTAAACAGCGTTATGGTTTAAGCGGGTCGATCATTTCCGCGGTAGATCTGGTCAACGGCATAGGACGCCTGGCTGGTTTGGATATCATTGACGTTCCAGGAGCCAATGGGTATTATGATACGAATTATAAGGGCAAGGGTGAATATGCCCTGAATTCTTTAAAAACGCATGATTTTGTGTACGTGCATGTGGAAGCTACCGATGAGGCCGGGCATAACGGCGACTGGAAGGCAAAGATGGAGTGCTGCGAGCATTTTGACAAAATGATCGTCGGCCCTATCATTAAATTTTTTGGCAAGCCCAAGGGTGTCAGGGTCCTCGTGGCCCCTGATCATCCCACCCCGGTGGCCAAACGTACACATGACCGTTCTCCTGTTCCTTTTGTGATGTGGGGAGAAGGCATAGCGTCCAATGGTACAAAGGAATTTTCAGAAAAAGCGGCAGGCGCTGCTGGCTTGAAGTTTAAGAGCGGTGAAGATATGATTCAGTTCTTTTTTAAGAAGGAGGAAATGCAATAATATGGAAAAACAGATCATTGTACAGAAATTCGGTGGCTCCTCGGTGGCCAACATCGACCGTATTAAGAACGTGGCCCAGCGTGTGATCGCTTATAAAAATAAAAACACCGATATTGCGGTGGTGGTCTCAGCGCTGGGAGACACGACCGATGAGCTGGAGGCCCTGGCCTTGGGGATCAGCAAGAACCCACCGGAGCGTGAAATGGACATGCTTTTGTCCACCGGCGAACAGATTTCCTGTGCGCTCTTGGCCATTGCCATCAAGGAGTTGGGTTATGACGCCATCTCATTTACCGGAAGCCAGGTCGGTATTAAGACGGACAGGTCACACACCAAGGCCCGCATCATCACTATCGATGGAAAACGTATCAATAGGGCATTTAAAGAAAATAAAATTGTCATTGTAGCCGGTTATCAGGGGGTGACGACCAATGATGAGATCACTACCCTCGGCCGGGGCGGTTCGGACCTGACCGCGGTGGCTTTGGCCCAAGCTTTAAAAGCCAAGGTTTGTGAAATTTATACGGATGTGGACGGCATATACACCACCGATCCTCGTATTGTCAAGGATGCACGCAAGATCAAAACCATCACTTTTGAAGAGATGCTGGAAATGGCCTCCTTGGGCGCCCAGGTCATGCAGGCGCGTTCCATCGAGGTTGCCAAACGTTTTAATATTTCATTGCATGTTCGTTCAAGTTTTTCCAAGGAGGAAGGGACTATGATCACCAAAGAAACCGAAAAAATGGAAGAAATAGCTGTCCGGGGGATTACTTGTAATAAAAATGAAGCTAAGATAACGATCACCTCAGTGCCGGATAAACCCGGGATTGCCGCCAAGATTTTTGAGGAAATTTCCAAACAGGGCATTAATGTGGACACTATTGTCCAGAATGTGCCGCATGACAAATTATCCGATATTTCATTCACTGTCCCGAGAGGGGATCTGAACAAGGCCATTAAGGCCACGTCGATCATCGGTAACAAGATCGGGGCCGGTGAGGTTTTGGAAGACAGGAATATCGCCCGGGTCTCCCTGGTCGGGTCCGGCATGCGTTCACATAGCGGTATTGCGGCAAAGATGTTTGCCACGCTCGC
>CAZFON010000209.1:0-3841 GCA_964520185.1 uncultured Planctomycetales bacterium
AAGCAATGATCAGGACTACAGCTATCGTTTTCTTCATGTACCCTCCTTATTGTTAATGGTCAAACAACTGCGGAAATTATATCAAAACTAATTTAACTATACTAAGAAAATATTAAAAGACGCTGAAAACAACATTAAGCGACCAACATCTTTCTTTGTTTAAGCCAGCAGCACAACATCCCTGCGAGCATACCGATAACAAAACCGTACGGGAGGCTGCAACTCATCGCTCCCACCATAAAAGCGATCCACAGATCGGCCTTGTCCTCACCCAAGTCCCTGACCAGGGTCATCAGGGCCAACGACTCGATAAAAAGGATCACCCCCAGGATGGGCAAAGGAAATATTTGAACAATCTTATTAAAGGCCCCGCTAAAAAAGAGCCCAACCGTTAAATACATCGAGCCATAAATTAAAATCGAGCCGCCGGTCCTGGCTCCAAAAGTATAATGCCCCATCATCCCGCCTGAGCCATGGCAAACAGGAATGCCTACAAAAAGCGGGCTGATGAAATTCATCAAGCTATAGGTCCCCCCTATTTTCCGTATGCTTAAAGGCTTATCAGGAAACAGGTCTTTGTTGACTTGGTGCGTTGCCAGGATGGAATTTCCTAAAGACAAAGGAATTTGTGGCAGCGCCAACAAAAGAAAGCCTGTGATGATATCATGGGAATTAGGAAATCTTACAAAGGGGACATGAAATCCGAATCCCGCTGTTAATTCTCCGACGTGAATTCTAAAGAATAGGGAATAAATGATGCCTAAAAGGATCACTGCCAAAGCCGCAGGAAAACGCTTATGAGGCAATAACCATAAAACTAAAATAAAGCTGACAAAAGCTAAAATATAACCGCTCATCCCATCCTTGCCGATATAATCTTTAAGCGCCAGAGCAGCTAGGCTCATTCCCAATCCCAGCTGAATACCCCGCACAACAGCCTTGGGCACAGCCTTTCCCAGCCATGTTAAAGAGCCTGTCAAGGTCAACATCAACATGACCATCGCAATGGCCACACCTGCTCCCATAATCGTAGGACCGGCTATCTTTTGAGTGATAACGAGAGCGGCCACAGCCTTTAAAGGCTGAACTGGCATGGGCCTTTGATAAACAAGGCCTGTCAAAATTTGCATCATGCCGTACATCACCAGCACACTTGTCACATCCAGATGAGCGGCCAGGATCATGCCAACGATGAGCGGAAAATCCGTGCCCATGTCTCCAAACGCGCCTGCCCATTCATGACGATTGAATTGAATATTCATTGTTGTACCTCGCATGCCTCTCCTGTGCCTGTTATGGAGCCAGGCCGTTGGACCAAATATCCAGCATCGCATCCAGGGCCTGCTCAAAGCTAAGATGTTCTTCTTCCAGGAACCTGGGGTTGGTGACGGCTTTCAGCGCACCCAAATACGCTTCCGTAGCAATAGCCGGATTGACCCGGCGAAAAGCCCCTTTTTTACTCCCCTTTTCTATCAATAAACGGATATCGAGGATCTTTTCATTCCTAAATTGGAGAAATTCTTCCCAAAGGGAAGGCAATTCAGTGGGGATCTCCCTGAAAAAAAGCTCAAACCAGGGACCGAGTTCCTTACGTAATAGCGAAACGCTGTCAGAAAAAACCCTCAAAGGGGCCTTGTCGGCCTTCCCTATATTATCCAGCTGTGTATTTAATTGTTGCTGCAGGCCTTTGATAAGGGCTTGGGCGATGCTTTCCTTACCGGAAAAGATCTTATAGATCGTATTCTTGCTCATGTGCAGGTCGGATGCGATCTCGTCCATGGTCACCTTGCGGTAACCGAATTTGACCATGCGCTTGCGGGCGGCATTAAGGATCTTTTCACGAAGGGGGTTATTTTTTGTCATATACATAGAATACTTATTTAGTATTTATAGTATTCTATTACAACATTTTTATTTGTCAAGAATACTAACTCGCCTTTGGAAATCATTTTTTAAATAAAGGTGACAGGTACATTTTTCTAATAAATGTTAGTAGAAAAATGTACCTGTCACCTTTATTTATGCGTCGGGATAGGAGCCCAGGATCTTGAGGAATTTGCACATGCCCTCAAGCTGGGAAAGAGCGCGGGCCACGCGGGGTTCGTCCTGGTGGCCTTCGCAGTCTACGAAGAAATAATAGTCCCAGGCCTTCTTCTTGGAAGGACGGGACTCTATCTTGGTGAGATTGATCTTATGTTTCATGAAAGGTGTCAGCATCGCATGCAAAGCGCCCACCCTGTCCTTGATGGAAAAGACGAGCGATGTCCTGTCCTTGCCCGTCGGGGGGACATCCATGGTGGAGATGACCAGAAAACGCGTGATGTTATGCGCGCTGTCCTGGATATTCCTTTGGAGGATGGTCAGACCATAAAGAGAGGCCGCGATCTGGGAAGCAATGCAAGCTGCGTGCTTTTTAGCGGCCACCATTTGGGCGGCCTTGGTGGATGATACCACAGGGATAAGCTGTGCTTTGGGCATATTCTTCAATAACCACTGGCGGCATTGGCCTAAGATCTGCGGATGCGAATAGATCTCCTTGATCTGCGCTAAAGAACCCTTGGACATCAAATTATGCGTCACGTGCAATAAGACCTGCGAGCAGATCTTAAGATCAGAATCAACCAGCAGGTCCATGGTGTGGGTCACCACACCTTCAATAGAATTTTCAATGGGGACCACCCCATAATCACAGTCCCCGCTTTCCACTTTAGCAAAGACCTCCGCCACGTTATCGCAGGACACATGATCGACGGATGAACCAAATTTCTTCAAGGAGGCCAAATGGGAAAAGGTAGCTTCCGGCCCCATATAGGCGATGCGCAAAGGCTTTTCCAAAGCGAGCGATGCTGACATGATCTCGCGGTAGATGGCCTCGACCGCCTCGTTCTTAATAGGACCGAGATTAAGGCTTTTGAGGCGCTTGAGCACATCCTGCTCGCGGGCAGGCGCATAGATCGGATGGCCGCCCTTGATCTTTTCCCTGCCGATGGCAAGGCTCACGGCGGCGCGGTCATTTAAAAGTTTAACGATCCTGGCATCTATCCCGTCTATTTCCCGGCGTAATGGACTTAGGTTCATGTGTTCCCTTCAGGCAATGGGTCTGCCTGCACCCGTGATTGCCCGCTGTTTTCCTGCACATGGGCCTCTTCCCCGTTCCCCTCGGGCGGCTGATGGGCGACTATATTGGCAATGGCATCTGCGGTGATGCTCAAATTGGGAACATCCACCCCCAGATGGGCGAATTCTTCCATCTTGGGCAGGTCTTCCAGCGATTTCAATCCGAAATATTCCAAAAATTCCTTGGTGGTGCCGTACAAAAACGGACGGCCAGGCACTTCCTTGCGACCGACGATCTTGATCAATCCTTTATTCAACAGATGGGCAATGGTACCGTCGGAATTGACCCCGCGGATGACCTCCACCTCGGCCCTGCCCACAGGCTGTTTATAAGCAATGATCGCCAGGCTTTCGAGCGCCGGGCGTGAAAGCTTTTCCTTGGTCTTGGTTTTATAAAACTCACGGATATACCCGGCCACATGGCTGTTGGAAAGCATTTGAAAGCCGCCGGCGATCTCAACGACGACCATCCCTGCCTGGCGATTGAGGTATTCTTCCTGCAATTGCTTGATGAATTCCTGGATCTGGGATGATTTAAGCTCTGGGAACACTTCTTTCAACTGGTCCAAAAGCACGGGCTTCTCGCTCACGAATAGTAAGGCCTCCAGCGCGCTTTTATATTTTTCCACCTGTTCATCCATCTTTAAACCCTTTTCTGCTTATAAATTTTATTGAGTAATTCCTCAGCGCTGTTGAGCTGGGGCGATCGCTCCAGGGCCTGCCT
>CAZFON010000210.1:0-3828 GCA_964520185.1 uncultured Planctomycetales bacterium
CCGATTGTCCACTATCATGAAGGCTAATAAAATTGTAGTCCTGGAACATGGCAAGATAGTGGGGTATGGCAAACACGATGATCTGTTGTTTTCTTGTCCTTTATACCGCAGGCTTTATGAAACACAGTTCCGCACCTCCAGCGCCGTCCTTTAAAATGAAAATTTTGATCGCAAACAATATGCCCATACCCGTTGCCGATTATGGCGGGACAGAGAGGGTGGTTTGGTCGCTTGGTAAGGAATTGGTACGGTTAGGGCATCAGGTGACGTTCCTGGTGCCGCCGGGTTCAACATGTCCCTTTGCGAAGGTCCTTGTCTATGACCCGCAAAAGCCAATTAATGAACAAATCCCCACGGATATCGATGTCGTGCATTTATTTTTCTTAACAAAAGAGAAGTTGGATAAGCCCTATTTGATGACGCAAGAGGGGAACTTTTTTGAAGGTCAGGCCTTTGATGTCAATACCGTGTTTGTTTCACAGGATCATGCCCAGCGTAATCAGGCGCAGGCATTTGTGTACAATGGCATAGATTTAGAGGAATATGGAGAAGTTGATTTTAACGTCCAGCGAAAATATCTTTTGTTTTTAGGATATGAAAAGCTTCCATCCAAGAATGTGGCAGACTGCCTGCGTATCAGCCGCAAGACCGGGAATGTGCTGGCGGTCGTGGGAGGGAAGCCCAAATGGTTTAAATGGCGGCCCTGGGTGGAATATAAGGGTTTTCTTGGAGGGGCTGCAAAGAATAAGATGTTGCAATCCAGCAAGGCCTTATTATTCCCCGTGCGCTGGCATGAGCCATTTGGCCTGGCCATCGTTGAAGCGCTTTATTTTGGCTGCCCGGTCATAGGTACGCCTTACGGTTCTTTGCCGGAGTTGGTTAGACCGGATGTTGGTTTTTTGTCAAATAAACGTTCAGAGCTGGTTGAGGCTGTAAGGAACCTGGACCGCTATGATCCGAGAGCGTGTCATGAATATGTGAGGGGTCGTTTTACTTCAAAACATATGACCGCTGAATATCTTAAGCTTTACGAAAAAGTCTTGGATGGCCAGCCGCTTAATCTTAAACCTCCTGTCAATGGCGGGAATTTTTCACAAAAAGAACTGCTTCCCATATACTAGAATTTTATTGCAAAAACATAACTCTTTGATATAGTAAGTGTTCCTAAGCGGCCTCCTTTGAGGGCATGAGGTTCAAATCAAAGGATAGCCATAACTAAAAGTCCTGCCTTGACCTGATTGGTAATGACAATCTGCCGGCAAGACAAAGAAGAGAGGATGTAACATGGCAACAGAATTAATCAAGCAATTATTGGAAGCTGGCGTGCATTTTGGTCATCAAAGCCGTCGCTGGAATCCCAAGATGAAAAGATTCATCTTCGGGGAACGCGGCGGCATTTATATTATTGATCTGGAAAAGACCGTGGATAGGCTCAACGCCGCCCGGGATGCCATCCGTGACATTGCCGCCAAGGGGGGTAAGATCCTTTTTGTAGGCACCAAGAAGCAGGCCCAGCAGGTCATCGAAGAAGAGGCTTTGCGTTGCGAGATGTTTTATGTTAAGAACCGCTGGATGGGCGGATTGTTGACCAACCTTGAAACCGTCAAGAAATCCGTTCGCAAGCTGGTGGATATTGAGAAAATGGAAGTCAACGGCACGGTCGGCCGCCTGACCAAGAAAGAAGCTTCCTTATTGATGAAGGAAAAGGACCGCTTAATACGCGATTTGGGCGGTATCCGCGAGATGGGTACTCCGCCCCAGGGCGTTTTTATCGTCGATACCAAAAAAGAAGAGATCGCCGTGGCTGAGGCCAACCGTTTGGAGATCCCGGTCTTCGGCTTGATCGACACCAATTCTGATCCTGATCTGGTCCAATATCCCATTCCTGGCAATGATGATGCCGTCAAATCCATAAAATTCATTACCAGCCTGATGGTTGACAGCGTGATCGAAGGCCGTAAAGAGTATTTGGCCGGAAAGAAAGTTCAGCAGCAAGCGCAAGCACAGGAAGTGACAGTTTAAGAGAAAGATAGGAGAGCATGATGATGGCAACAGCAGATGATATTAAACGCCTTAGAGAAGAGACTTCCTGCGGCGTTATTGATTGTAAAAAGGCCCTTGAAGAGGCCAAGGGTGATTTCAATAAAGCCAAGGAATATTTACGCAAACGCGGTCTTGAAATGGCAGCCAAAAAGAGCGATCGCGTGGCCAAGGAAGGCAGGGTGGAGTCCTACATCCATAACGGCAACAAGATCGGGGTCGTGGTTGAGGTCAATTGTGAAACCGATTTCGTGGCCCGGAATGAAGATTTTTGTAGATTCACCCGCGATCTGGCCATGCACATCACGGCCTCAAATCCGAAATATATAAAGAAGGAAGATGTGCCGGCAGATGTGCTTAACAAAGAACATGATAAAGAAGCGTTCATCAAAGCCAATTGCCTTTTGAGCCAGGCTTATATCAAGGACCAGGGCAAAAGCATCCAGGACCTGTTAAATGAACTGGTGGCCAAGATCGGCGAGAACATTGTGGTCGGCCGTTTTGTACGTTTTAAAGTCGGGGAATAGTTTTGAACAAAGCTCCTGTCTATAAAAAAGTATTGTTGAAATTGAGCGGGGAGGCCCTTTTGGGCCGCCTGGAGCATGGCATTGATGTGGAAATGTGCGCCTCCCTGGCTGCCCAGATCAAGGAAGTGCATGATGCAGGCGTGCAAATGGCCTTGGTGGTTGGCGGCGGCAATATTTTCCGCGGCCTTGAGGAGTCAAAACGTTTTGGCCTGGACCGTTCCGTGGCTGATTATATGGGCATGCTGGCCACGGTACTTAATGGTTTGGCTTTACAGAATGCGCTGGAGCAGATCGGTGTTGCGACTCGGGTCATGACAGCCATCCAAATGCATGCCATTGCCGAGCCCTATATTTTACGCCGCGCCATCCGCCATTTGGAAAAACGCCGCGTGATCATTTTCGTGGCAGGCACCGGCAACCCCTATTTCACTACAGATACGGCCGCGGCCTTGCGCGCAACCGAGATCGGTTGCGATGTCATCATGAAGGCCACCAAGGTCGACGGCGTTTATTCGGCTGACCCCAAGAAGCATAAGGACGCCAAGAAATTCAAGCACCTGAAATTCATCGATGTGTTAAAGAAAAATTTGAGAGTGATGGATGCAACCGCCATCAGTATGTGCATGGACAACGGTCTGCCTATCATTGTGTTTAACTTGTTGCAAAAGGGCAATATCAAAAAGGCTATTTACGGCGAGGAGATCGGTACTATCGTCAGATAGGAGTGCTTATGTCAGCCAAAGAGATATTAAAAGAGACCGAAGGCAAAATGAAGAAAACCATGGAAACCGTGTTGCGCGAATTTTCGGAGGTCCGCACCGGCCGTGCCCAGCCTGCCTTGGTGGAAGACATGCATATCAATTATTACGAAACTTCGACTCCCATCAAGCAATTGGCAGCGGTTTCTTCACCTGATCCGCGTCAGATCTTGGTCCAGCCATGGGATGCTACGGTCATTAAAGAGATAGAGACGGCCATCATCAATTCCAAGTTGGGCGTCAACCCTGTCAATGACGGCAAGGTCATTCGTTTGGTATTTCCGCCGTTGTCCACTGAGCGCCGGGAAGAATTTATCAAGGTGTGTAAAGATATGGCGGAGCGTGGACGTGTGACCTTGAGGACCATCCGCCGCGATGGCAATGAAAAGATCAAGAAGATGCAAAGTGAAGGTCATGTCAGTGAAGATGATAAGTTTAAGGGTGAAGAAGAGGTCCAGAAGATGACGGACCGTTTAATCAAAGAGATAGATGCTCTCCTGGAG
>CAZFON010000211.1:0-3812 GCA_964520185.1 uncultured Planctomycetales bacterium
CTGCCCAAGACATGTTGTGTAATTTCACCCTGGGCTTCTGGAAGGGCATTTTCCGCAAATATTTCAATACTATTAATGTTGACGTTTTCAGGAGTTTGCAAGACATTAAACACCCTATGGAGAACATTAACGTAATAGAAAAGATCTGTCTGGTCATTGTCCTTTAAGACGACCGGTACTACCTTTTCATTGACCATTACTTGCTTGGTAGTTTGATTCTCATCAATAATCTGTAAAGTCTGGGCCGCAGCTTGTATTGCGTCTGGCCCTAAAGCTTCCTGGACATCGTTAATAGTTACTTGTTGCTCCCCTAATTTCATAACTAAAGGAGCTATAGCTCTTAATTGGGCGATATTCTTATAGAAAGATGCATTAAAGTCTTCATTGGTAAGCGCGTTCAGATCAAAACTTTTCGCCTGTTCAATGAGCTTTTTGTATTCTATTGTTAATAGTTGGATGGCTTGCAACGACTCAATGGCCTGGGAGAGAGAAATATTCAAGCCCCAAGGCAACGCCTTGGCCGCTTCTCTTAAAGCAGCAGCTGTCCCAACAGGCAGATTCCTGGTGCTGAGATACGATAAGAAGCGGTCCTCATCCCTTATTGCCTTTTTATCCTTGCCCTGATGCTCGTCGATGGAAGTGAAAAGGGTCCTTATATTGGCTGTTATATCTCTTTGGTCCTTGCCAATGACCTGCAATCTCCATGTATCCGGCATGGCTTGAAAATCCGAAAATCTAAAGAACTGCCCTTGGCCATTAAGCATCCCATACACTTTATCAATGGCTTCCCATTGGCCTTGGAGCTTATGCGCGTTCTGTAGAAGATACAGCAGATACCTGTTGAGCGTGGCCCTGGAGACAAAGGTTCGCTCTTGTAAGAATTCATAAACATCAAATGCCGTCTTATCAATCTCTGTCTCGTGCTTGACCTGGAAGACGCTGATCATTTCAGGATTTTTCATCAGGTGAATCAAATCCTCGACGCTCAGGCTTCCAAAGTTTTCCTTGGTCCTCGTGTTGATGTCCAAGAGCCTGTCCTGAGCTTGCTGGTTTGAAAGATCGATCCTATTGCCTGCCAAGGACACATAGCCAAGAAGGTCTGATGTCGACGGTGGTCCGATCGTATTGTTCTCCACGCGCCATATTTCCAGCAAATCCTTGACCTTAAGATTAAGTTCTTCGTCATAGCGTTTGGTCGATTGGGCCAATTGCTTCAACAATTTCACGCGTTTATCAAAGGCCCTGAGATACGGGGCCTTCCAGAGAAGCCCGAAGAGTTTAACAGGCCATGGCTTCTGCGCTTGCTCCTGATCGAATTGCAACAAGGCAAAAGTATTCCTCATCATTTCCTTATATAACCCTTCCTTGCCGCTGATCTTATCATTCAAAATCTTATACGCAGGAACATTCTCTTCGACGCCCAGCTCTTTGGCAATTTTAAGCGTTCTAAGAATCGGATTGCCTTCTGTTTGCGTCTGAATGGCTCTTAATCTCTTAACAAAGCCCTCTACGTCTTGAGGCAGCTTGCCGCCGCGCTGAGGTTGCATCCAGAAAGCCACGTCAGCTGACAGTTGCATGGCAGTAACCATGTTCCTGATGTTCGCATTTAAAAGATGCATGCCGATAATAAAGGAAAGGTCAACCTTTGCTTCCGGCTCCATGGCCTGCCAATCTCCTGGAGTAAAACTGATATCAGGCATCAAAGCCGTCAGATTATTAATGCACTCTTCTGACACATGCCCGCCGGCCATGGCAAATATCATTTCAACCAGTTGCCAGCCGCGTGGTGTTAATACCCAGTTATCCCCTTCTCCAGCCATCAGGCCATTTTCAGGGACCATAAATTCTCGCTTTATGTTATCCGGTAAAGTAATCCCTGCGGCCGCAAATCGCATTTCAGCTTCTTCAAAGGTCTTTTGATCAGCAGAACCAAAAATGCCACGCTTATCAGATTCAACCCATTGCGAGGACGGAGTACCTTGTGCCAATTGACCCATGACCCTGGTCGGACGGATAATCGAGCTCAAGCCATTCATGGCATCCAAAAGATTGACCATGTTACTTTCAACGGTCCTTACAAGATCTTCCACATCCCCTGCTGTGATGTTGGAGTTTTTGAAGGTTTGCTCAAAACTACTCTTGATCCCGGTCAAAATTTCCTTCATTTTCGGTCCTTCTATAGAAGGATGCCCGGAATAAATATGATCATTAAGAACGGTCAGACGTTGTTGAGCACTTAACGCCAACGCTGCAAAGATCTGTTGTAACTCCGGTGGCAATTGGGGATGATTTTTCAAAGAATCCCATAATGAAATTGCGGATTCAAGGGTATGCCTATAGGTATCTGCGACTTGATCCGGTCCTGTCAAAGGCGCATCCAAAAGCTGTTGCCTGCTGGGAACAAAACCGCCCCTTTCAACTTTCTCATGCGCCTCAGCCAAAATCTTGCCTATTTTTCTATCCTTGGCGCTCGAGGAATTGGAATAATGTTCCTGGATCTCTTGCAGCGGCCAGATCATCTCCACATTGCGGGATGTACTCCCGAGCTTTCCTAACAGCGTCGTTGAAATGGACAAAAGTTCATTGTATTGGGCAGAAATGTCCAATCTCTGGAACAATCCTGCTTCGCCTGTCTGCTGCGGTTGCTCTAATAGACCTAGTAAATCTATGATCTCCTGGCTTTGCGAAGACCCTGCCTTCAGATCCGCCAAACGTAATTTAATGTTTCCAATACGATTATCCAACTCCTTAGCATTCACAAGCACTACGATCCGGCCAATATCTCCTGGTTGGCGTAAGTTACGGCCTTTTTCCTGGCTCAAATATGACTCTGAATGGGTTTCGCCATCGGCAATGATCACATCTGCATTGCCTTTCATGTTAAACCCTTCCCCAACGAAAGGCAGGGCAAAAATAATCTTGCCCTTATCCAGCATACCTTGAACACTATCTCTATCTTCCCGAACGGCCGAGGGGATCAATTCAATAATATTATCAATATCAGGAATGTCCCCTAGGCGCGCGCGGATCTTGTCTTTCAAAGCCTCGAGCCCACTGACATCATTAAGGAAGATCAAGGCCCGGCGAGGATCATTCTGTCCTGGAATGCCTTCGCCATTCAATGCTTGCCTGATCAGGAGTTCTAATTTGTCAATATCAACTCCTTGGGAATTCGTTTCTATGATCTCGATCTTCCCTTTCCCTACTTTGTCTTGATCGCGCCAATAATCATTGGCAAAGCTGCTGACTTTTCCGATTGGATTTACCTTGGCCCCTGTTATCTGGAAAATAATGCGGTCCGCGCGTTTTTCTGAAATGGCTGAGGCCCCCAAGACAAGCCCTTCTCCCATGAAAAGTTCCATGTTAGCCACTTGGCGGCTGGAGCCTTTGGAGAACCTGATCTTATGAATATCAACAGACGTGATCTTCCCAGCTAAGATTTCCGACTGATGAATGTCGTTATATCTCAACGCTGCTGCCACCATGCCCGGGACATTACGGGCCAAAAGCTTGGCCTGTGCCTGACCACCGATGCCGATAGGAACAACCTGCTGACCGCCTTCATCCGGCACATAGGAAGGATGTAATTTTTCGTACGCCACCTGATAGACGAAATCGCGGTAATCAATGCCATAGGCAGCTAATTTAGCTTTAAGATCATCCTCAAAAAGCTTATAGGCTGCTTCATTAAGTAAGAATTCACCACCGTGAGGATTGCCAGCACTGCGGGTATTATCATCATAATAAGCAGGGGTTTCCCTTCCATCGATCTTATTGCGATCGGACTCATTTTCGATCATCGTCGACAATGC
>CAZFON010000212.1:0-3756 GCA_964520185.1 uncultured Planctomycetales bacterium
TGGCTTGGAACCTGGACCCAGGCCGCAGAGACAGATATAGCAGCTGAAGAAAGCCGTATTGGATTCAAAGGATCGCCGACATGGGTGCTGAATATTTTCACTCCTCAAGCAAAACATGAGGGGAAGATCTTTGAAGGCGAGGCGCAGCAAGCCGTTGATCAACTTGTCGAATCAATAAAGGGACTGGTGCATTAATATGAGCGGGATCACTGTTTATCAAGATAAATGTACGGGTTGTGCGCTTTGTGAAAAGGCCTGTCCCTTTGATGCCATCACGATGGTTGACAAGAAACCCGTGATCGATCTGGACAAGTGTTCTTTGTGCAGTTCTTGTGTCGAAGCCTGTCGCAAGTTCGGTGCCATTGAAATTATCCGCACAACAACCCAAACACCGGATATAGAGAAATACAAAGGCGTCTGGGTCCTGGCACTGCAAAGAAAAGGCGTCGTTCAGAGCGTTACTTATGAATTGCTTGGCAAGGCAAGAGAGCTGGCGGATAAACTGAAGGTCTCTGTCAGCTGTGTTCTTTTGGGGCATAATATTAAAGATAAGGCGCAGGACTTGATCTATCGCGGGGCCGATAAAGTTTATGTGGTGGATGATCCCAAGCTGGAACATTTGCTGGAGGAGCCCTACGCGCGGATCGTGTCGAATCTCATTAGAAAACACAGGCCGGAGATCGTATTGTGTCCGGCGACAAGCATAGGAAGATCGGTGATCTCCAGGGTCGCCGTCCAGTTACGCGTTGGCCTGACGGCGGATTGCACAGGTTTGGACGTGAATACGGATGAGCGTTATCTTTTGCAAACTCGGCCGGCCTTCGGCGGCAGTATCATGGCAACGATCCTTTCAAAACATCACAGGCCACAGCTTGCCACTGTCCGTCATAAGGTGATGAAAGAAGCTGCTGTTGACCCTAATAGAAAAGGCGAGATCGAAGTTGTCGAATTTGATAAGTCTTTTTTTATCTCAAGGACTAAAGTTTTGAAAGTTGTTGATGAAGTCACCTCTACAGTCAACATTGCAGAAGCTAATGTGATCGTCTCAGGTGGACGGGCTATGGGAGGCGCTGCGAATTTTAAGTTACTTGAGGACCTGGCAAAAGTGTTGAATGGCGCCGTGGGTGCCTCGCGTGCCGCGGTGGACGAAGGCTGGATCCCGTATTCCCATCAAGTCGGCCAGACAGGAAAAACAGTCTGCCCCAAGCTTTATATTGCCTGCGGTATTTCCGGCCAGATCCAGCATCTGGTCGGCATGCAGTCTTCGGATACCATTATTGCGATCAATAGAGACCCCTCAGCCCCGATCTTTAAAGTGGCCAACTATGGCATTGTCGGCGATGTCTTTGAGATCGTGCCTCTTTTGACAAAACGGTTTCAAGAAATTTTATGAGCAATGATAACCTGATCGAAACAGACGTCTTGGTCATAGGTGCAGGGCCTGCTGGGCTTTCTTTTGCCATTCATTATGCAGACCTGAACCGTAAACACCATCTTACTTCAAAGGTCATGATCCTTGAAAAGGCCGCTGCTGTAGGCAATCATACCCTTTCCGGCGCGCTGATGAATTTTAAGACCCTGGGTGAGCTTTTGCCGGATGTTGATCTCAGTAGTGTCCCTACGGCAACAGAGGTCCGGCAGGAAGAAATGCTCTTTTTAACAAAGAAAAAAGCTTTTGGTTTGCCGTATCATCCTAAGGCCATGTCGAACAAAGGCAATCGTATCATTTCTTTAGGCGCTATGGTCGGTTGGCTTGGAGGCATTGCGGAACAAAAAGGAGTGGAGATCTTTGCAGGAGTTGCGGCCCAGGAATTGATCTTCGAGAAGGGCAAGATCGTGGGTGTTCTGACGGGGGCATCCGGCCTGGATCACGAGGGCAAACCCATGCCCAATTACCAGCCGCCCACCGAGGTCAGGGCAAAAGTCATCATTTTTGCCGAAGGCGCAAGAGGGCATTTAACAAAGACGCTGATCGAGAAATTTGATCTGGCAAAAGGTAAAAACCCGCAGGCCTATTCGCTGGGGGTTAAGGAGCTCTGGGAAGTCCCGGAAGGTTCTTTCGCGCAAGGACATATTATCCATACACTTGGCTGGCCCCTTGGCACAGACCAATTCGGAGGCGGTTTTGTTTATGGTTTAAATAAAACACAGGTGGTCGTCGGTTTTTGTTCCGGTTTGGATTATTCAGATCCGGCCTTTGATCCCCATGGGGCCTTGCAGTCGTACAAGACGCATCCGCGGATCGCCGCCATCATTAAGAACGGCAAACTCCTCAAGTACGGGGCAAAGAACATACCCGAGGGCGGAGTATTCTCGCTGCCGCAGCTTTATCACGATAATGCCATGATCATTGGGGACGCTGCCGGTTTTGTGGCCATGCCGAGCTTAAAAGGCATCCATTTAAGCATAAGGGCAGCCATGAACGCGGCGCAGACAGCTTTTATAGCCATCAACGAGCAGAATACTTCAAAAGAAAACCTGAGCCTTTATAAAATATTATTTGAAAATACATCTGAATACCGCGAGTTGTATGCCGCCAGGAATTTCCGTCAATGTTTCACTTCTAGTTTATACGCTGGTCTCCTAAAGTTCGGCATCAATCAAATAACGGGGGGGCGGGGATTGTCCTTAAACGGCAGGTCCCGGCTTTCGGAAGATCATAAACATTTGCGGCCTGCATTGAAAAATAACCATTTAACGCCATTTGCTTTTGACAACAAAACTACGTTTGAGAAAGAGGCGGAAGTTTTTTATTCCGGCACCAAACACGACGAGGAACAGCCTTGTCATTTGCGCATTTTGAGCCAGGATACCTGTCTTCAATGTATAGAGAAATTCGAGGCCCCGTGCCGGTATTTTTGTCCTGCGAAAGTATTTGAATTAAGCAGGGACGCCCAAACCAATCAACGCAAGATCATTCTGCACCCTTCAAATTGCCTTCACTGTAAAACCTGCGACATCAAAGACCCCTTCCAAAATGTAACGTGGGTGCCGCCTTATGGCGGTGACGGCCCGCGGTACGATAAGATGTAAGAGGATATTACGGACATTCATAGCTTATGGGATCGCAATTTGAGGGACAATTGGCGCCGACACAGTATGGAATAAATCCTGGTATGACGGCAGATGTGTTCACAAAGATCCAAGCAACCGGTACACCACTGGAATTTCTATCTGCTCTACAATAAGGACGGCCTGCGGAGGGGACCGAGGGCAGGACTGCGCTGGAACAATAATATGTGAAATCGTTGTCGTTAAGGTTCAAAGACAGAACGGTATCGATCGAATTAGGCGTTGAATTCAAAGAATCACAAAAATTGCCATTTTCTTTTACACAATAGGTATTATTATTGAGAAAATAGGTTTTTTGAGCGATCGCTATGACCTTCAAATTATTCAAGGTGGATTGGGTCCGGCCCTGTTCTAACAAGGTAAAATAAGCAGGGAGGGCGATAACAGCCACGATCCCGATGATCACGATGACGACAGCCAGCTCGATCAAGGTAAACCCTTTTTTATTGGTCATGCGGTTTTCTCCTAAATTAAGGGCAAAATTGTCCGGAGCAAGTTGGATTGCAATTTAACGGGTAGAAGGGAAGAGCCCCACAATTTGAGCCTGGTAATAAAATTTGACCCGGTTGTGTTAAGATAAAGTGAGTGTTGTTTGAACTCGCGGATGCTTCCATTATCCCTGGAACGCCTAATATTGTATAAGTGTAATTGTCGTCGTTGATATTTAAAGACAAATTACAGTTG
>CAZFON010000213.1:0-3753 GCA_964520185.1 uncultured Planctomycetales bacterium
ATGTGTCAAAGGGCAAGGTCCGCAATAAGATCCAGGCTGAAGTCCTGCGCAACGGGGAAGTCGTCCATACCGGGCATATCAGCACCTTAAAACGTTTTAAAGATGATGTCAAAGAGGTCACGGAAGGATTTGAGTGCGGGGTCACGGTATCCAATTTTGACACCATCGCTGTAGGTGACATCATCGAAGTCTTTGAGATCGAATCCATCGCCCGCAAGCTTTGATATGACCAAAAAAGTTTTCTCAGCCATGCGTCCGACGGGGAAGTTGCACCTTGGCCATTTGTTCGGCGCCCTCAAGAACTGGGTCGTCCTGCAAGAGACCTATAGCTGCATTTTCGCTGTTGCCGATTGGCATGCCTTAATGAGCGAATATGAGAACAGCAAGGAGCTCATGGGATATGGGACACAGATGGTCATTGACTGGATCGCCTGCGGTATTGACCCTGAACGCGCCATTATTTATCGCCAGTCTGATGTCCCTGAGCACCTGGAATTGCAGATGTTCCTCTCCTGCCTCACCCCCTTAGGATGGCTTGAACGCAACCCCACTTATAAGGAACAATTAAGAGAGATCACGACAAGGGACCTGCAGACCTATGCTTTTTTAGGATATCCCGTTTTGCAGGCTGCGGACATCCTTTTGTATAAGGCTGACGGGGTCCCTATCGGTGAAGACCAACTCCCTCATTTGGAATTGTGCCGCGAGATCGCCCGGCGGTTCAATTCGATCTATAAAAAAGAAGTGTTCAGCGATTGCAAAGCCATCCTCACCGAGACCCCGAAGCTCATGGGGCTTGATAACCGTAAGATGTCCAAGAGCTACGGTAATACCATTAATTTATCCGATAGTGAAAAAGAAGCAGAGAAAAAGGTCTTATCCATGATCACAGACCCTCAGCGGATACGCATGACAGATCCCGGCCGTCCTGAGGTGTGCAATGTTTTTAGTTATTATAAGGTCTTTGCGCCCAGGGAAGCGCAGGCATGCTATGAGTGGTGTTCCAAGGCGCATAAAGGCTGCGTTGATTGCAAAAAGAATTTAAGTAAACATGTCAATAAAACCCTGGAGCCTATCCGGGACAAAAGGGCCCAATTGGAAAAAGACAAAGGGGCGGTAGAAGAGATCCTTCGAAAAGGCGCCCAAAAGGCAAAGGACTTGGCACGCCAGACGATGAGGGAGGTCCGCGAAGCGGTTCTTTAAATATGAATTATAAACTCCATCTTGAAAAATTCGAAGGCCCTCTGGACCTTCTCTTGTACCTGATCAAAAAGAATGACATTGATATCTGTGATATACCCATTGCTACCATCACGGACCAATACATGGAATATATCAAGGTCATGAAGCTGCTGGACCTTGATGTGGTGGGAGATTTCCTGGTCATGGCCGCAACCCTGATGCAGATCAAATCCAGGATGCTGCTGCCGCCGGATCCTTTGGCCGGTCCTGAGGCGGTTGATCCCCGTCAGGAGCTGGTGGACAGGCTGCGGGAATATGAGCATTTCAAGAAGGTGGCCGAGGAGCTTAAATCAAAGGAACTTTTCAGGCAAACATTATACGGCCGCCTGACCGACGAAGAAAAACTTGATGAAATAAAGAAGGATGCCGAGGAGGTTTTTATTGAGGCCACTCTTTTTGACCTCATCAATGCGTTGTCGGAAGCGCTGAAGCATGTCCCTGAGAGAAAAGATTATCAGCTCACCCAGCAGGTCTATACCGTTGAAGGCAAGATCCACGAGCTTTTACATTCCCTGGTTGAAACCCCGCGTCTTTCTATAAGAGAGCTGTTCGGGCGTTGCACCTGTAAAGAGGAAGTGGTTTGTACCTTTGTGGCTGTTTTGGAATTGACCCGCCAAAAGGAAATTGTTATCCTGCAGCAACGTCATTTTGAGGACATTGAAATTTTGCGCAATATCGTCAACGAAGCACCGACCCAGGCCCCAGAGGCCGGCTCATCGTAAGATTATGGAAGAATTAAAACGGCTTGTTTTAAATCAGGAGACCGAAGAAGACCAGGTCGTCAGTTTGTCCTTACGGCCTGAGCGTCTGGCTGATTTTGTGGGCCAGGAGGACCTGGTCAAGGGCTTGGGCGTTGCCATTGCCGCCTGCCGCAAGCGCGGGGAGCCCCTGGAACATACTCTTTTTTCCGGGCCACCTGGCCTGGGAAAGACATCCCTGGCGCATATCATTGCCAATGAAATGAAATGCCGCATTACCGTCACTTCAGGCCCTGCCATAGACCGGGCAGGGGATTTCATCGGGATCTTGACCAACCTGGAAAAAGGCGACGTGCTTTTTATCGATGAGATCCACCGGCTTTCCAAGACCGTGGAAGAATTCCTGTACCCGGCCATGGAAAGCTTTAAGATCGATTTCGTGGTGGATAAAGGCCCTTATGCCAAGACCATAAATTTTAACTTAAAACCATTTACCCTGATCGGCGCCACGACCCGCAGCGGGCTTTTGACGACCCCCTTAAGGGACCGTTTCGGTATCTTCTATCATTTGGAATTTTACGCTGAGAAAGACCTGGCCAGTATCGTATTAACGTCGGCAAAGAAACTTAATGTCCAGATAGACCATGATGCGTGTCTCGCCTTGAGCCGGCGGGCGCGCGGCACGCCGCGTATTGCCAACCGACTTTTGCGACGCTGCCGGGATTATGCGCAGGTCAATGCGAATAAAAACCATATTGATCTAAAAGTGGTGGATGAGGCCATGTCCGCCCTTAAGATAGATGTACAGGGTCTTGATGAATTGGACAGGCGTCTGTTATCTGTCGTCAAATTGCAATATAATGGCGGGCCGGTGGGCATTGAGGCCCTGGCTGCGACGTTGAATGAAGAAGTAGACACCATTGAAGATGTCATCGAACCGTATCTTTTGAAGACGGGTTTTTTGCGCCGTACTTCCAGGGGCAGGGAAATAACCCCTTCGGGATCGGAACACCTCAAAATATAATTCTTAATGCTTATGGGAGATTTAGGAAAGACTATCCTTGCCGTTGGTCTCCTTCTGGTCGTCATCGGACTCATCATAATGGTGGCAGGGAAGATCCCGGGAGCAGGGAAACTGTCAGGAGACATTTTTATCAAGAAGGAAAATTTTAGTTTTTATTTTCCTTTGACTACCTGTATTTTATTAAGTATCATCATCAGCACGCTACTATACCTTTTCGGAAAAAAATGAGAAAAAACATCTTACTTGGTGTGGCCTGGACGATCAGCTTGGGACTGGTTGCAGCCGTTGCGGCCATGGATAAAAACCATGATCGCCTGCCTGAACAGGTCAGGGTCGCCATTGTGCGTGATTCCAGGGAAGTTGATCTGGCTGTCCATGGTTCTTACCGTCTTCGGGACATGTCCTCGGGCAAGATCATTGGCAAGGGTAATTTCCTCGGCCTTAGCAAGGTGAGGCTCCTGGACCGGGGGATCTTGATGGGGCTGGATGTTTATCCATCTAAGCGCCTGACCATCGAACCTGCCAGGGACGCTTCCATCATCATCGATGAACGCCCCTTTAGGGGAGAGGTGACCTTCATCCGCACCAACGATAACCGTATCACCGTGGTCAATAACATCAACGTCGAAGATTATATCAAGGGCGTGCTTTATCATGAAGTCTCGCATCATTGGCCGATGGAGGCTTTAAAAGCCCAGGCCATCGCCGCACGCACCTATGCTTTATATTCCATTAATTCTCCCGAAAAACCTTACGATGTCACGAATGATATTTATTCCCAGGTTTATG
>CAZFON010000214.1:0-3751 GCA_964520185.1 uncultured Planctomycetales bacterium
ACGGTGGGGATATGATAAATGCGGCCGGGTGCTGAGGTCATTTGATCCATGGTCATAGGGCCATCGGAAGCACCGAAATCCACGGTTTTAGCAGTGATTTGTTTGATACCACCGCCTGAACCGATGGACTGATAATTAAACATCACTCCCGGATTGGCTTTGCCGTATTCATCGAACCATTTGGAATAAATGGGATAAGGGAAGGTTGCCCCTGCTCCATTAATAAGAACAGCATCCGCAAAGGCGAATGTAACACCTATTGCCATTGCCACCATTAAGGCCAAAATCTTTTTCATACATTTTCTCCTTTTTTAAAATCCCCCAGGCTACCCCGCCGTAGCGGGGTAAGCCGGGAATCATGAAATTAGAATTTAAAATTCAAATCCATTTGGAACAAGTCTTCCGGAGCAGATTTGCTGAACGCTGCCGGTGTAGTAGAAAGAGCACCAAGACTTAAAGAACTGACATCTTTAAAGATATTGGTACGCATATAGGTGAATGAAAACCAGACATTTTTCATCAAACCAATGTCCAATTGCGTACGCCAGCCCTTGGTATTTGTAAATCCGCCGTAAAAATCATCGTCAGGCAGGATATCCAACCAGGAATTTCTTTCAAGGACCTTATAGCAGGACTGGATCTTCCATGTTCCCCAGCCATTAAGGGCTGTGTTACCCATATAACCACCCATTTCCCAGGCTTTGTTCTGGGTGTTCTTGGGAAATGAACTATTAGTGTTTGGAGAAGCATTATATGCAATATCACCAAAAACCCCGATTTGAGGGATATAAATCGGAGTAGGTAAAAGCTCTCCAAACGGATCATTCATGCCAAGTTCCAATCCTCCGACGATCACGTCGTTAAAACCATACATGTAGGTAGTTGCAGTGGATAAAGAATTGGACCCAACATCCTGCCCAAAAACAAGATGGGAGGGATTGCTGACATCATACCAAGACGCCGCGGCCTTGTAATAGACCTTCTCGGTCGCATTGCCCTTGAGTCCGGCTTGGGCCACAAAAATATATGGATCTGTTTTGGTAGTGGTCGTGGGGGTCGCGTCATGAATAATTAAGGCGTCCGCCTGCACCCACGGTGTTACATAATCATTGATTTTCTTCTGGAATTGAGCAGAAAAACCTTCCGGAGTGATGTCCGGGTCCCAAAGGAAACTGGAACCGGCAGGTTCCCAGATGGGATTATCCATTTTACCACCCATAAGGGTGATCTTATTATTGGGGGTATACACCGCATAAGCCTTGTTGAGAACGATTGCCGGCTTAGCAAAACTGTCCGTTGTAGTATTAGTAAGACCCGCCGTCTTACCACTGCCGCCAAGGGTATAGTTATTGCTGCGGGCGCTGTTGCCATCTGTAGAAATACCAAAAACGAGCTTGACCTTATCGTTGATTTGGTCTTCGAAGTTCAAACGGGCGCGGATACGCGCACGATTTTGATGAAGGTCTTTATCCCCTGAAACTGTTGTCCCGCCAGGGATCTTCCTGTAATTCACCTGATCACGTATACGGAAATCTCCGCTTATTTTAAGACCGCTGACCCAATCAGGGATCATGGTTTTAAAACTTTTCTCCGTGCCTTCCTGTTCCTTAGTCGAAACTTCGTCCTTGATCTGGGACCCTTCTTGAGCTGTCAAAATCCCCTTGTCTTCCAGCTTTTGGATGAGCGCATCTACTGAACTGCTTGCATAGCTCCATCCTTGCCAACTGAAAACCATTGCTGCTGTTAATGTTAAAACGATTTTCTTCATGCGCTTCTCCTTGTGATTGCCCTGAATGGGCATTAATAAAATGATTACATTAACGCAAAGATTATGCATTTCAATTGTTAAGGAAATATTAAGGACAGATTAAGTGTTAAATCTTGGATAAGTCCGATTCCAGATCAAATATAAGTTTAAAAATGAGCTCAAAAATATCTGGTGTCAAGGCTTTAGCTTCCTGCCTTAGAGAATAGAGGTCTTATATTAGGGAAAGATGAAGCGCAGATAAAGCTTTAGGATTGGCCGGAGAGGTATTTAAGAATGGTATGGCGGGTAACAATGCCGCAGGGTTTTTTGAAATTATCTATGATGGGCACACAGCCGTATTTGTAGCGTATCGTGGCATCAATGGCATCAAAAAGGGAATTTTCCGGCTTTAGGGTAAAAGGATCAGAGATCATGACCTTCATGAGCACAAATTCATTCAATTCTTCTTTGTCATAATACCAGGAGCCGTCTTCCAGGCGCCTGGGAGAATGGATCTGATATAGATCGCGCAGGGTGATAATGCCTACGATACGGCCTGCATCATCGACCACAGGCAAATGCCGCATATCAAATAAAGAAAGCTTTTCATGGACCACGGAGAAATCATCGGTCTGTTTGACAACGATCACCGGTGTGGCCATAACTTCGCTCACCTTGGTGTCCATAAGAAACTGCTTGATGTTCGATCTATTAATAGCCATACGCCAGAAGTATACCACCAAAAAAGGGGACACAAAACTTTTTTATGATATGATAAAAGATGATGATCGATCAAACGAGCTTGATTTATTGGACATTACTGACCGGCATCGGTAGTTTCCTTGTCACCGGCCTGGGCGCCATCCCGGTGCATTTTGTCAAAAATAATTCCCGGCTGATGCGCTCTTTTTCCTCTGCTTTTGCCGCAGGCATGATGATCTCAGCCGCGGTGTTCTCCCTGGCCCAGGAAGGGATATCCCTTAAGGCCAAATTCCCCCTGGCGCCTTACGAAGTTATCATTGGCCTTCTGCTGGGTTCCGCCTTTTTCTGGTGGACCTCGAAATTCGTCGAAGGCCAGCATTTGGAAAAATCTTTTCTCGCCCAGGGAATTTCCCAAAAAGGCATCCTCATCTTTATAGCGATGTTCATTCATTCCATCCCAGAAGGCATTGCCATCGGCGTGGGGTTTGCCACGGGCAATTTTCATTTCGGGCTGGTCATGGCCATTGCCATTGCCGTGCACAATATTCCCGAGGGGATCGCCGTCTCCCTTCCCTTAAAGAAAGACGGCGTTTCAACAGCCAAATGCGCTTGGGCTTCCATTTTGACAAGCCTGCCGCAGCCGCTTTTGGCCACTCCGGCAGCACTTTTAGGCTGGTTCTTTGAACCGGTCTTAGGCTTAGGTCTTGGCTTTGCCGGGGGTTCGATGATCTATCTGGTGATGGCGGAGATGATTCCTGATGCTGTTGAAGAAGGCGGGAAAACCTGGACCGCATGGGGCGTCATGTTAGGCCTGTGCTCCATGCTTCTGGTGACCAATCTCATCAATCTGCTTCCTACTCCATAAAAAAAGGTGACAGGTACATTTTTATTTCCAAATATAAATAGAAAAATGTACCTGTCACCTTTTTTTATTGAACAGGGGCTGATGCCACCGCAGAAACAGCAGAAGCATTTTCGATATTTAAAACTTTTACTTTGAAGACCAGGGTCTTGCCTGCCATGGGACTGTTAAAATCAACCGTCACCTGGTCCCCTTTAACAGCAGAAATTTCAGCAGGAAATTTAGCGCCATTGGGTGCTGTGGCCAATAATCTTGTGCCTACCTTGAGCTCCATGTCTTTAGGCAAAGATGTAACTGGGAAATCTCTAAAAGCTTTTGGGTCAATCTCACCGTAAGCATCCTTAGGCAGGACGGTAATGACCTTTTCTTCATTCTTATGCATGCCTTTCATCTGAGCTTCCAGACCGGGGATGATCATGCGCGCACCAGCGACGTAGGTC
>CAZFON010000215.1:0-3742 GCA_964520185.1 uncultured Planctomycetales bacterium
GACCAAACTAGGATGTGAGAACGAACGTCTAGCAAAGTTTCTTGCACCCTCCGAAGGCGGCGCCGACTGGCATGGGTTTCCTGTACTATCTGGAGAATTAGACTTTAGAGAAGAGATTCTCGATTCCATCGAGCAGAAAACCATCAGTCGCAACCCGCGCTCCACGGTCGCCACCCAGACCGAGATTTACGACTACCTGCGCCTTTTATTTGCCCGAATCGGCACGCCCCATTGTCCTTCCTGCGGCAAGAAAATCGAGCAGCAAAGCAGCCAGCAGATCGTGAATACCCTGATGTCCTTGGGCGAGGAAACAAAGATCAATCTTTTAGCGCCGCTGGTGCGCGGCCGTAAAGGGGAATACCGTAATATCGGAAAACAGATCGCCCGCTCCGGGTTTGCCCGCATGCGCATCAATGGCAAAATGTATGAAACGGGGGATCCCGTCAAGCTCGACAGATACAAGATCCATCATATCGAAGTGGTCGTAGACCGCCTTATCATCCGTCCGGATATCCGCAAAAGATTAACTGAATCCGTGGAAACAGCTTTAAGGACCGGCGAAGAGGGCATGGTCATCACTGATTTTAACGGGCAGAAGCCCGACCAGCTTTTCAGCGAGAAATATGCCTGTATCGACTGTGGAGAGTCATTAGGCGAACTTAACCCCAGGATCTTTTCTTTCAACACTCCTTACGGCGCCTGCCCTGAATGCAATGGCCTGGGCACCAAGATGGAGATCGACCCGGCAGCCTTGGTGACAGACGATGGCAAGCCCTGGGTTACGGCCATTGCTCCATGGAAAAAGGGACAGCGCGGGTACATGATGTATTACCGTGCCGTATTACGCGAAATCGCCCGTATTTACAGGGTTGATCCGCAACGTCCGTTTAGCTCCCTGGATAAAAAATTCAAACACATTATCTTTTACGGTTCTGATGACGAGATTTGGGGAAGGACTTTCGAAGGAGTGGTCAAATACCTGGAGCGGCTGTTCAGGGAAACAGACAGCGAATGGCTCAAGGAAGAAATAGCTTCGTTTATGTCAGAGTCTCCCTGCATGGCTTGCAAGGGGCTGCGTTTAAAGAAAGGCTCTCTGGCGGTTACGGTCGCGGACAAGAATATCGCCCAACTGACGGCTTTTTCCATCAAGGACATTAAACAATTTTTCAGCAGCCTGCAGTTAAGCAAGGATAAAATAACCATCAGTGCAGAGATCCTTAAAGAGATCAACCGGCGGCTGGATTTCTGCATCAATGTGGGCCTTGAGTACTTGACCCTGGACAGGCGATCTTCCACGCTTTCCGGAGGCGAGGCAGAGCGTATCCGTTTGGCCACCCAGGTGGGTTCGGGCCTGGTCGGCGTGATCTATGTCCTGGATGAGCCAAGCATTGGTTTGCACCAAAAGGACAATGACCGGCTCTTAAGCACCTTGCATGCCTTGCGTGATTTGGGAAACACCTTGATTGTCGTCGAGCATGATGAGGAGACCATCCGCCGTGCGGATTATGTCATCGACCTAGGCCCCGGCGCCGGCGAGCATGGAGGAGAGGTGGTCTATGCAGGGGACGTGCAGGGTCTCATCAAATGCCGGCCTTCCCTGACCGGACGGTATTTATCAGGGGATTACCAGATCCAAAAGCCGGCCAAGCGACGGGACATTGTTAATACGCATTTTTTGAAGATCATCGGCGCCTCGCAGCATAATTTAAAAAACGTGGACATCAGCATTCCTTTGGGGGCCTTTGTTTGCGTGACAGGCGTATCCGGATCGGGCAAATCCACCTTGGTTACTGAAGTCCTGCATAACGCGCTGGTGCATAAAATTTACGGCACCAAGGTTTCCATCGGCCGGTATAAAAAGATCGAGGGTATCCAGTATATCGATAAGGTCATTGTCGTGGACCAGTCACCCATCGGCCGCACCCCGCGTTCCAATCCCGCAACCTATACGGGAGTTTTCAGCCCCATCCGCGATCTGTTTGCGCAGCTGCCGGAGTCCAAGATGCGTGGTTATAAGCCCGGACGTTTTAGTTTCAACGTCAAGGCCGGACGATGCGAGGCTTGCGGCGGAGACGGGATCAAGAAGATCGAAATGCATTTTTTGCCGGATGTGTATGTCGAATGCGAAGTCTGTCACGGCAAGCGTTTTACCGAGCAGACCCTGGAAGTGGAATATAAGGGCAAGAACATTGCTGATGTGCTTAATCTTTCCGTGGTCGAGGCCTTGGAGCTTTTTAACAGCATTCCCCGCATTAAAATAGTCCTGCAAACCTTGAATGATGTAGGTTTAGGGTATGTCCGTTTGGGGCAATCGGCGACCACCCTCTCCGGTGGAGAAGCTCAACGGGTGAAGCTGGCCAGCGAATTGTGCAAACCGGCCACTGGCCGGACCTTCTATATCCTGGATGAGCCCACCACGGGATTGCATTTTGCCGATGTGGACAAGCTCTTGCAGGTCCTTCAGCGACTGGTGGACCGCGGCAACAGTATTTTGGTCATTGAGCATAATCTGGACGTGGTCAAAAGCGCGGATTATATCATTGATCTGGGGCCTGACGGAGGGGACAAGGGCGGCGAGCTCGTTTTTGCCGGCTCCCCTGAAGATATTATCCGGCATCCCACCTCGCATACGGGCAAATACCTTAAACAATTCTTAACCAAACCCAGATAAGCTTGGTATAATAAGAGACATTTTTATGCGTCTTCGGTATTTATTTTGTTCATATCTCTTGATGGCCTTTCTTTGTGCTCCGGCTTTTGCCCAGAGCTCGGAGACCGACCTTTTGTCCGCGGCCCAACAGGCTTTTAACGACGGCTTCAGCGACGTGGCCACGAAATATTTGCAGGATTTTTTGGAAAAGTATCCGCAAAGTTCAAATTTGCCCGATGCTAAATTGCTGTTGGGGCAATGCGACTTTCTGCGCGGCGAATACGGCAAGGCCCTGGATCTCTTTGGAGAACTTAGTCTACAAAAAGATAAAAAAGACGAGATCCTTTTTTGGCGGGGGGAGACGTATTTAAAAGAGAACCGTTTGGCTGAAGCACAGCATGATTATAAGACCGTCATCGTCGATTTTCCTCAAGGCGCCTATGTGCCGCAGGCCTATTATTCGTTAGGCTGGTCCTATTTCCAGCAGAAGGATTTTTCAGAGGCCCAAAAAGCTTTCAGCCGGCTTGTTGAATTGTTCCCCCATAATCAATTAAGTGAGGATGCTTCCTTGAAGATCGCGGAATGCGATATCAACAGCGGCCACTTGAAGGAAGCTATAACCGATTTTCAGAAATTCATGGCCAATTACCCCAAGAGTTCTCATTCCTGTGAAGCTGATTTCAACATCGCCGAGAGTTTTTATTATTTAAGCAAGTTCGAGGATGCCGTCAAATATTATCAAAAGACGATAGGGGCTTCCTGCGACGACGGCTTGAAGCTTTCGGCGTTCACGGCAGAGGCTTGGAGCTTGATGAAATCAGGCAAGTTCCTTGAGGCCCAGAATGTCCTTAAAAAGACGGAAAGTTTCAGCAAGTCTAAAGGCCTTTCGTTTGAGGAAGTGCTTTTGGCCCAGGCCAATCTCGCTTATGAGCGGGCCTCCCTGGATGAGGCCTTATCTCTTTTCGGGGATTTCATTAATAAATATCCGCAAAGCCCGCATTGGGCGCAATCCAAACAAGCCGGAGGCCGAGGTCGTTATCCCGCAGCGTGCGGTCGTGAAGTTCAAGTCGGGCAAGATTCTCAAGCAACAGC
>CAZFON010000216.1:0-3723 GCA_964520185.1 uncultured Planctomycetales bacterium
GGTCTTAAAAGAGGGCCAAGACGTTGAATACGAAATAGAATATCAACGCGGCGGGAATTGGGCTGTCCATGTAAGGTTTGTAGGAGAGTAAATATGGCTAAAGAAGAAGCTATCGAAGTCCAGGGCATTGTGCAGAAAGCATTATCCAATGCCCAATTTACGGTCGAGATCGAGAACGGCCATCAGGTTACCGCCTACATCGGCGGTAAAATGAAGAAATTTTTTATCAGGATCATGCCCGGAGACTCAGTGACAGTCGCCTTGTCCCCGTATGATCTAAGCCGTGGGCGGATCACATTCAGGCATAAGGCAGGCGTTCCGATCCCAAGCCCAAGCCAATAAAAAGGTGGTCTTATCTTAAAGAAAATAATAACTTCCAAAAAAGGCAGAAAGTGCAGGCAGCACGGCTGCAAGCACACTTTAAGTATTTATAATCATGATATTTATTGTCACCTCCACTCTGAGAAGGAAATCCATAGACCAAGAATGACTCCATCGAAGATCTGACCTTCCAATAGTGAGGGGCCTTTTTGTTGGATGATAGATATTGGTCTTGTGCTGCATGCAACAATACTGTATACTACATCCAACGCCTAAATAGATAGATCCTTCAGAGTTTTTTCGATCTGCCGACTTGCCTTCTATTTGTCTAGTTGTTAAATGATTCAAGCATCCCCATGCCCAGCTATAAAGGAAGGAAGTATGGCCAAAGAAGAAGCTATTGAAGTGGAAGGCGTTGTACAAAAAGCTTTATCCAACGCTCAGTTTACCGTAGAAATACAAAATGGCCATTTGGTCACCGCGTACATTGGCGGTAAAATGAAGAAATTTTTTATTAAAATCCTTCCCGGAGATTTTGTAACGGTGGCCTTGTCGCCGTATGATCTAACCCGTGGAAGGATCACCTTTCGGCATAAAACAGCACCCGTTAATGTGGTGAAAACCGCGTAATTGGATCTTAAACGTAACGTAGCAAGTATAAAGGAGGAAAATAGTATGGGTTTTTCAGGTGGATACGACAAGGGGCCGCGCGAAATGCACAAAGCGGTTTGTTCAGACTGTAAGAAAGAATGTGAAGTTCCTTTTAAGCCAAGAGACGGACGTCCCATTTACTGCAAAGAATGCTATTCAAAACGAAAAGACAGCGGCCGGTAAGGCCGTTTTCTAAGACCTCACCATCGACTGGTTGGGTTCGATCAGGGGGGGAATGAAAAGTAGCCAGTTAGCAGTCCTTATACAAGGGCAGGTTGAAGGCGATGATGTTGATATCATGGGGGTGAGCGGTATCGGTTCTGCAGGCAGAAACGATCTAACGTTTGCCCTTAATGATAACAAACTCAATTTGGCCGAGAATAGCCAGACGGCCTGTGTCTTAACGACGCCGTCAGTTAGAAAATCAACCAAACCCCTGATCAGGGTCCTTAATCCAAAACTTGCCTTCCTGATCTCTTATCGTATATTATATCCCCTCACGTCTAATAATCCTTATATACATCCTTCGGCGGCCATCGCTTCCACTGTCAAATTTGGGAACAATGTGCGCATAGACGCACAGGTGTCCATCGAAGGTCATGTCACCATCGGGGATAACGTCATTATCGAAAGCGGTTGTGTGATCAAGGGTAATTGCTCCATAGGGAATTATTGCCATCTGTTCCCCCAGGTGGTGCTCTATGAGAACACCGTATTAAAAGAGAATGTCGTCCTGCATGCCGGAACGGTGGTGGGCAGCGATGGATTTGGTTATATTAAAGATCAGGGGAACATTTACAAATTCCCTCAACTGGGCCGGGTCATCATTGACGAGAATGTGGAGATCGGCGCTAATACGACCATTGATCGGGGTTCATTGGGAGACACCCTGATAGGGGCCAATTCCAAGATAGATAATCTTTGTCATATTGCGCATAATGTCAGGATCGGGCGTAATGTCATCATAGCGGCACAATGCGGTATAGCCGGAAGTACGATCATTGGAGATGATGTGACGATGAGCGGGCAGATAGCGGTCATCGATAATGTGACCATAGGCAAGAATGCGGTCATCGGAGGCAAAAGTTGCATCATAGGGAATATTGACGAGAATGCGGTGATGTGGGGTTCTCCAGCCAGGCCCTTGGGCGTTGCCAAAAAACAGATGGCCGTGCTTTCATGGCTCACGAAACATTATTCCTCCATATCAAAATTAATAAAATAACAACAGAGTTGCCGTTTTTGCGTTGATCTGACGTTAAGCAGTCATCCCCCGATAAATCCCACCCGAAGCCGAGATTTCCTGATAAGTGCATGCTTGCATAAAGAAAGAAAGTCGCTTAAAATTGGGCTTAACAAGGGATGTTTATGATGGTGGATAGGATCAATGTGGCAAGGATGAAACCGGAGGGAAAACGATGACAATGAATTTACTAGGCTTTGCAGTACATTCCGCCAAGGACGCCTTGGCTCCTTATCACTTTGTGCGCCGGGATCCCCGCGCCGATGATGTGGTTATCAAGATCCTCTACTGTGGCGTATGTCACACGGATTTGCATCAAGCTCGCAATGATTGGGGGCAGAGCACCTATCCCATGGTGCCTGGCCATGAAATTATCGGCCGCGTGGAAGCCACTGGCCCGGATGTTAAACGCTTCAAACCAGGCGATCACGTTGGCGTTGGGTGTATGGTCGACTCTTGCCGGCACTGTGAGGCTTGCAAAGAAGGGTTGGAGCAGTATTGCGAAGAGGTCCCGACATTCACTTATAATGCTAATGATCGACATGACAAAATGCCTATGTTTGGAGGCTATTCAGAAAAAATCGTTGCGTCGGAGAAATTTGTACTGAAAATACCCGATGGATTGGACCTGAAAGGAGCGGCCCCCTTGTTGTGCGCCGGGATCACGACATGGTCGCCATTACGTCATTGGAATGTGGGTCGTGGCAGTAAGGTGGCTGTTATTGGCCTCGGCGGTCTTGGCCATATGGCGCTGAAGCTGGCTCATGCACTCGGTGCTGACGTCACCCTGTTTACCCGTTCGCCGGGTAAAGAAAACGACGCACGCAGTCTTGGCGCTGATAACATCGTATTTTCCACCAACGCGGGACAAATGGCGGCTGTGAAAGGAAAATTCGACCTGATCGTCGATACCGTTCCTTATATCCATGATATTAATCCGTATTTACCGACCCTGTCGCTTTGCGGTACCTTAGTGTTGGTCGGGTTTCTTGGAGGTCTCGAGCCGGTATTGAATACCGTGGGGTTGATCATGGGCCGTAAATCAGTAGCAGGTTCCCTCATCGGAGGTATTGCCGAAACACAGGAAATGCTCGATTTCTGCGGTGAACATGGCATCACGTCAGATGTTGAAGTGATCAATATTCAGTACATCAATGAAGCATATGAACGTTTGCTGAAAAGCGATGTGAAATACCGTTTTGTGATCGATATGGCCTCGCTGAAGGCGTGATGGCATGAAGAGAGGAGAGAAGATGATGAACGCCAAAAGCTTTTCAATGACAGTTTTAATATGTTTTCTTTTTATAGGCACTCTTTACGCCCAGGATTATACGGGTACAAACGGAGGGAATACGCCCTCGCAAGGAGATCAAAAGGGGCCTGGCATGGGGGGGTCTTCAAGCATGGGTCCAGGGTCGGGGGGCGGGCAGCCGCCGGCACCACCGGCGGACGCCATCACGGCTTGTTCAGGGAAAGTAGAAGGTGTGAATTGCCTGATCAATATACCA
>CAZFON010000217.1:0-3702 GCA_964520185.1 uncultured Planctomycetales bacterium
AGAAACTAAGGGGTTTGCGCTGCTACCTTTGGATGTGAATATTGAGACCAATGGCAAGAATTATTTACGGCCAACTAATTTACGAAGGGCAGCTGAGGATTTCTTAAATCAAAAATATTTTTTTAAGTTCTTAAACCCTGATACCGACCCTGCCATTTTAAAAACTTTACGGATCATGAGTTACAACGTTCATGGCTGCCAAGGGATGGACGGACGTATTTCAATTGACCGTATTGTCCGTGTGATCTCACGGTACAATCCCGATGTCGTGGCTTTACAAGAATTAGATGCAGGTCGATTGCGCTCTTTTGGGATCGATCAGGCACAAAGAATTGCCAAGGGATTGGAGATGTCTTTTCAATTTCATCCTGCTTTTTGTAATAAAGATGAGCAATTTGGGAATGCCATTTTGAGCCGGTATCCGATGGCATTGATCAAAAAGGATGCTCTGCCAAAATTATGGGGTAAAGCATTCATAGAATCCCGTGGAGCTATTTGGGTCATGGTTGATTATCAAGGGACAAAGGTTAATATCATCAATACTCATTTGAGCTTATGGCCCAAGGAACAGCTCTTGCAAACAAAAACGCTTTTAAGTAGTGATTGGTTACAGCATCCTGACTGTAGCGGGCCCATTATTTTATGTGGGGATTTAAATACGGCGCCGAATTCACCTGTTTATAAAGAAATTTGTAAAAGATTTAAAGACAGTCAATTGATGCTGGCTGGTCACAAACCCTCTAAAACATGGTTCACGGGTTACCCAATTAGACGCATCGATCATATTTTTGTGACACCGGAATTTTGTGTTAGTTCTATTCAAGTATCACATACCGCTTTGGATAGATTGGCGTCAGATCATTTGCCGATCATTATAGATTTGAGTTTAGAGCGAGGGTTACCGATCGCTGGTAGCAGGTATGTTTTTGAACATGCAATATAATAAACAAGGGGGGTTTGCATGGAAGAAGTGACTACACTACCTAAAATACAAGAGTTCGCGGGGGATAAGAAAGAGTTGGTCCACTTTCTTGTTCCTTATGAGAAGAAGTTTATTGATGCTGTTTTACCATATATCCCATCACAAATAAGTACCGTTCACTTAACATTAATGACTATTTTTTGGTATGCCGGCATCGTTATGGCCGGTTACCTGGCAAAAGCGGACATGCGCTGGTTATTGCTATTTAGTGTTTTCATATTTTTACAATACATCACTGATATGCTTGATGGAGCGATAGGACGTAAGCGTAATACGGGGCTTATCAAATGGGGATTTTATATGGATCATTTTCTGGATTATGTTTTTTTATCCGCCATTGTTATGGGGTACTCATTCTTATTGCCTCCATCTTATTTGTTATGGTCTTTATTTGCTTTAGCTTTTTCAGCAGGGTTTATGGTCCACACGCTCATGGATTTTGCCATAACGAACCATTTTAAAATAAGTTTTAGTTATTTTGGCGTATCCGAAGCCCGCTTGGTTTTGATTGCTTTTAATATCATCTTGGTAATATTGGGCAAAGGGCTTTTAATTGAGATATTTCCATTTTTTGTAGGGGCACTATTTATTGCCTTAAGCGCAACGGTATATAGATCCCAGAAAGTTTATGCGCACTTAGATGTCATCCAACAGGGTATTAAGGATCAGATATTGAACTTTCCACAATAATTAAAGCCACATGTATTTAGATTTTTTTGCGATCGAATCCGTCAAAAAGGCTGTAACATCCTCCCGCCAGCGACCTTAATTTTTTAAATAACATAAACCTCTGGAAATAATAAAGTTGCAGAGGCTTTGTTTTGACCGTTGACGGGAACCTAGAAGCGTCCTTCTTGGATTTTTGCTTATGGATATATAATATGACATATGGTAGATTGATACAAAAAGGAAATTATGATCAAACTTTCCCATCGGAGTGATAAGAAAGAATACATCGATGACCCTGAAATAGATGCTGATCTCTTGAGGCAGACGTACCAAGAATTAATGACCGTTAATATATGTACGTTGGGTTATTGGCCGACGATGAATGCGGTCAAATATTTCTTGGATCGTCATGGCCACGATCACGAGATCAGTATCCTGGATATCGGATGCGGGGACGGGGAGATCTTAAGACGGATCGAGGATTACGGACGAAAAAGGAATATTCCTTTGGCATTAACAGGGATCGATCTGAATCCAGAAGTGATCGTTGCGGCCTCTCAACTAACCACATCTAAGATCAACTTTATCCATGGCAATATCTTTGCCAATAATGGAACGACCTACGATATCATTATTAGTTCACTGACCATGCATCATTTGACTGATCAGGAAATTGTAAAGCTGATGCGGTGGATGACAACACACGCGCATATCGGCTGGTCTATTTCTGATCTTAATCGTCGAGCATTCGCGTATTATTTTGCTATATGTTTTGTCAAATTGGCCAGGCTTAATCATGTCATTTGTCATGATGCTCCGTTATCCGTTGCCCGCAGTTTTCGCCGCAAAGATTGGATCGATCTCTTAACTCAAGCGGAACTTAATTTAGGTTCGACCAAGATCTCGTGGTATCCAAATTTTCGTTATGGAGTCCGTTATGAACAATCGTTATGAGTGCGTTGTTATCGGTGGAGGTGTTGCCGGGTCAACCGCTGCATACCATCTGTCAAAACTTGGACACCAAGTCGCGGTCCTTGAGAAGACCCATGGCCCACATCATAAAGTCTGCGGAGAATTCTTGAGTTTTGAAGCCCATACATATCTGAAAGAGATGGGGATACTTTTGGACGATGATTGTCCTGTTATCAAATATTTTAAACTATTCTCACGACGTTCAAATGCTATATTTAATTTTACTTTTCCGGGCCGGGGCATATCGCGTTATAAGCTGGACGAAGATCTTTTAAATAATGCCAAGCAGGCAGGTGCAGAAGTTTTTAGGGGCATATGTATGGTGGATTATAAGAAGGATGCTGGTTCTTTTAAGATCGAAACAAATAAAGGGGATCTTTATGCCAGGCATGTATTTATGGCGACAGGAAAACATGATTATTCAAAAGAACATAAGAGAATAGGAAGAGATAATTCGTATATCGGGTTTAAGACGCATATTCAATTAAAATATTCTAGTCAAGTAGATAAGGAAACAACGGTTTTGTTTACTTTCCCCGCAGGTTATGCGGGGATCTGTCCTGTCGAAGGGGGTGTTGTTAATTTTTGCTTTGTCATTAAAAAGGCAGTTTATAAAACATTGCATGGCGATTTCAATGAAACCATTGCTTTTTTACGCCGTTCCAATCACGAATTGGACCTTGTTTTACAAGAGGCGGATTTTAATGAGCAGGTATGTGCAGTAGGATACATTCCTTATGGATTCATATCATCTCAGAATGATCATGAGAATGTTTACTTTTTAGGAGATCAGCGCATGGTCATCCCGTCCTTTACGGGGGATGGGATGGCTATTGCTTTAAGCACAGCTAAGGATTGTGCGCATAGATTCAATGAGTATCAAAAAGGGTTAAAATCAAAAGTTAAGCCGATGCAGAGAGAATTAAAGAAACAGATGCGTTGGGCGCGGATAGGGCATACGATCTTGAAAAATCCTTGGCTGGTAGACATATATGCGTTTATTCCAGCGCTTAAATCCATTTTGATCGAGACTATTTTTAATAGAACCAGGATTTCTATAAAGGAAGACGTTGAGTATG
>CAZFON010000218.1:0-3685 GCA_964520185.1 uncultured Planctomycetales bacterium
TACTCAATAGCCTTGCTATAATCACCTTGGGCATAATAAGCCTTACCTAGTTCATACGAAGCAGCCCCTTTATCTTCCGGATTAATCGCAAGGACCTTCCCAAAGGCCTCCATACCCAAGGCCGGCTGAAACGAGTCCATATAGGCATATCCCAATGATGTCCACGCTTTAAGGTTGTCCTTATCAAAAGCAATGATCTTCTTACACATGCGGATGACATCGTTATAAGAAGAATTGCCCGCATAGGAAGTCACACGGACAAGCATCTGACCGATGATAAACGGCTTGCCGAGCACCATAAAACCGCTGACGATCAATACAGATAAAAGCCAACGCAGGCCGCGGCTTAACCAAGGTTGATCATGTCCATGATCAGGCCCATGGGAATGATCGCAATGAGCGTGGTTGTTTTTTGAATTCATGATATTAAGCAATGATTACCAAAAAGATCCCCGTGACGATCAGCAGATCACCGACAATAAAACTTACCAGCCCTTCCAACATTTGCGTTTTGGGCATGATGTTTTTAAGCAGACTGCTTGAAAAACCGATGGCCAAAATTGGAAGGCTTTGGCCCAGAGCAAAGCTGAAGAAAACAATACCCGAATACAAAAGATTGCCCTTAATGGCGATCAAACTGGCGATCAAGAGCAGCACAGCCCCGCAGCATGGGCAAGCAGGCATTTCCAAAAAAGCAAAAAGCATCCCGAAAACAAACGCCGAAGGCATACTTTTAATACCCTTAACGGCCTTCTCACAATTTTCCCTGATGGTCTCATTACCAAAAGGGACCAACCCTGCAAAAAACAATCCGCCAAGCACCATCAAGGCGCCTAAGAACAGATAAAGATACTGGCTGATGGCAACCAACTTTGAGACTGAGTGAGCTATCGTCCCTAAAAGAACCCCGATAAAAGTATAAGAAATAATAAGACCACAGGAAAAAGCAAGGGACAGGAAAAATCCACGATGAGAAGAATGGGACTTAGAAGATACAAGGCCCAGCAATACCGGCAGGCGGGCAAGGGTGCAGGAGCTTAAACTTGCCACTGCCCCGGCAAAGGCCACCACCATCATCACCTGTATTAAATCCCCTCTTAAAAGGATACTTTGGATATGATTAATCATGGTTTATTGACAAGCTTTGCAGACCCCGTTGATTTGCATGGAGTGGCTTAAAATTTTGTAACCTTTGACACCTTTAATATCAGGGAAATGGCATTCAGGAAAATCATCCACCCTGCCGCAGACAACACAAACTATATGGTGATGATGGTGCCCGCTATGATCATGGCACAAAGCATAATAACGCCTGCGTCCTTCGCGGTCGACCCTGACAAGGATCCCTTGTTTGACAAAAAGTTCCAGATTACGGTAGACGCTGGGCAAGCCCGACTGCTTAAAGATCTTCTTTAAATGCTGCCCGATCATCTCCGGCGTAAGACACCTTCCCTTTGTGCCGAAAAGTTCCAGGATAGCCCGGCGTTTGGGCGTGATCTTAAAATGCTCCTGCTTTAATTTTTTTAGATGGTCAGTGTTCATATCATAAACAGAAATAATTTCTGTTTATGATACTCTTAAAGGATGGATTTGTAAAGCGATAATTACCGTTAACTGCTGACCGGGACACCCCAGATATCTTTGGCGTATTCACGGATGGTACGGTCCGAGGAGAAATACCCGCTTTTGGACACGTTGATAATGCATTTTTTGGTCCATTCATCTCTGTCTAAATATAACTTGGAGGCGGCATCCTGGATGCGGCAATAGGAATCAAAATCAGCGCAAACTAAATACGGGTCATACTCCGTCAGGGATTGCAGGATAGGCGCAAATAAATTGGCATCATAAGGGCTGAAAAAGCTGCTTTGGATAAGCTTGAAAATTTCCCTGAGCATAGGGCTTTTCTCGATATAATCCTGCGGCCGATAACCGTGCTGCCTGATCGTTTCCACCTCATGGGACTTTAATCCAAAAATAAAAATATTGTCTTCCCCCACCATCTTGGCGATCTCGATGTTGGCACCATCCAGTGTGCCGATGGTCAAAGCGCCGTTCATCATGAATTTCATGTTGCCGGTGCCTGAAGCCTCAGTGCCCGCCGTAGAGATCTGTTCGGAAAGGTCGCTGGCCGGGAATATTTTCTCCGCTAGGGACACCCGATAATTTTCCAAGAATATCAAGCGGATCTTGTCATTGACGCTTTTGTCGTTATTGATCACATCCGCGATGCTGTTGATGAACTTGATCGTCAATTTAGCCATGCGGTAGGATGGTGCCGCCTTGCCGCCCACCATAAAGGTACGCGGATATATGAATTCCTTGGGCGCATGCTTGAGCCGCAGGTATTGGGAAATGATATAAAAAGCAAAAAGCATCTGTCGCTTATATTCATGGATGCGCTTGATCTGCACATCGAAAATGGATCCAGGGTCAAGGTCGATATTCATGCTGGACTTGATATAACGCACCAGTGCTTGTTTATTTTGTATCTTGATCTCTTCCCATTGCTTGCAAAAGGCCTTGTTGCTCTTAAAACGATCGAGCCCTTCCAGTTTGTCCAGATCCATGACCCACCCGTCCCCAAGCTTTTCCATCAGCAAATTTGAGAGGCGCGGGTTGGCTTTCAGCAGCCAGCGGCGCTGGGTGATGCCGTTGGTTTTATTATTGAATTTCTTGGGGAAGAACTCATAAAAATCCTTGAACAATTTTTCCTTAAGAAGATTGGAATGCAATTGCGAAACCCCATTGACAAAAGAACTGCCGATGATGGCCAAATAAGCCATACGGATCCTCTTGGGAGAGCCTTCCTCGATGATCGACATGCGTGCCAGGCGCTCATTGTCCCCCGGATAACGTAAGGCCACCTCCCTTAAAAACTGGGCATTGATATCATAAATGATCTGCATGTGCCGGGGCAAAAGCTTCTCAAATAGGTCGATGGTCCAGCACTCCAGGGCCTCAGGCATCAGGGTGTGGTTAGTATAGGCAAAAACCTTGGTGGTAATGTCCAAGGCTTTTTGCCATTCAAGGCCGTATTGGTCAAGCAAAAGCCGCATGAGCTCTACAATGGCGAGTGTGGGATGAGTGTCATTAAGCTGGATAGCGACCTTCTTGGGAAGGTCGCTCAGATCGGGATTTTCCGCCTTAAAGCGGCGGATGATGTCTGAAATCGAGGCCGCCGTGAAAAAATATTCCTGCTTAAGCCTTAATTCCTTGCCCTGGCTTATATCATCAGAAGGATACAGGACCTTGGAAATGTTCTCTGAAAGGATCTTTTTATAGACAGCATGAGCATAGTCCCCGGATTGAAAATAATCAAAATCAAAGTCTTCCGTTCCACGGGCGGACCAAAGACGCAGGGTATTGACCACATCGTTCTTATAACCAGCCACCGGATAATCATAAGGCACGGCCAACACATCCTGGGTGTTTACCCACTTGTATTTAGGCCTGCCTTTATCATCGTGATCGACCTGTACGTTGCCATAATAGCGTATATTCACCATGTTTTCCGGCCGCTCAAACTCCCAGGGCGTGCCGTTGCGTAACCATTCATCAGGAAGTTCCACCTGAAAGCCTTCCTTGATCTTTTGATGGAATATCCCATAATCATATCGGATACCGTAGCCATGGGCAGGGATGCTTAAGGATGCCATGGAATCCAGGAAACAAGCAGCCAGGC
>CAZFON010000219.1:0-3673 GCA_964520185.1 uncultured Planctomycetales bacterium
CACCCTGGGCATCTGGCTGGGCGCTATCATAAACGGCAACTCTCAGAACTGCAGGTATGAAAGACCGGGAACAAATAACGGTTACGCGCGATCCACCGGTAGACCAAAGGCCCGATGATCCCGGAGCCTGGAAAGTAAACGACAGGGATCATCACATAAAGCATGGGCAGTAACCAGGCAAGTTGACGGAACGCAAAAAAACCGCCGTAAGCTTTGCCGTTAAAGGATTCCAGGCGCATCTCCTTCATGCCCTTGGGGCCGGTGACATACTCAAGTTTGTCCCACAGGTCCATGACCTGCAATAATTTGATGCTGGCCCGGCAGAACCCACAGTCTCCGTCGTAAATCACCTTGGGTCTGGGGCTTTGGGCATTCAGGCGGCGTTTGACTTGAATGAAATCCACGATCTTTTGCGGATGGATAAAAAGCAGCAGCTGGGCCGGGAATAAAAATAAAAATATCGCCGGGACATCCAGGGTCAATACGAGCAAGAGATGCCAGCAAAACCCTAAAATGATGGCCGTCTGCCTGCTCTTGGGATAGAAAAGCAAGAATGGCATGCACAGCTCCGTTGCCACGATCATCAAGCCGGTGACATAGCAAAAATGCGGATGCACGGCCATCCATTCTTTAAGAAGGAAATTCTTGGTCACCCCTTGCACAGGGTAGTTCATCAGGTAATAAACAGGGTTACCGGTGATCCAATTACCCTGCCCCGTTATCTTGTAAAGGCCGGTGAAGAAAAATGTGGAAGCTACCTGCAGCTGCAGGAGCCGCTGAAGGAAAAACGGCCTGGGGCTGCGCCAGGCATTGAGGTCCCCTTTTCGTAAAGCATCGACGGAGAAGTAATCCCCATGATACGGCGTAAGGCACATCAAAAACAAGGTCACCAGCAGTATGTCCCATGACAAGGTGCCGATCTGAAAGGTGTTAAGCGCGTAAAAATAATAACAGCAGGCGGTCATTAAAATACAGCTGATCTGTGAGAAGGCGCCGATGAGAAAACAAAACCAGGTGATATAAAAAGCAACGACAAAGAAATAGACCAAGGCATCCGGACTTTTTTGGACCAATCCTATAAAAGACGAGGGGAAAAAACTGGTATTAAAAGTCTTCAACGCCGTGGAAAGATAGTTGTCATCCAAATGAAAGAACGACGGGATAACGTGTAAGCCCACGGTCATGGCCACAAAGATGCGAAAGAATGCCAGACCGATCGACGGCCGCTCTTCCAAGAATAAGGTATGCCAAGCTTTATTCATATCCTTTACCTATTTCATATCATCGGGTCCTGGCTCATCGCCACCCGATGATACTTCCTTAATCACATTGATAAACCACAGACTGTATCCGCTCCAAAGGATGCTCGGTCAGATGCGGATACTCCGCGTACGTGATCAAAAACTTGTCAAAGGCAGAAAACTTGCGCTTTAAGAACGGGCAAAATTCCCCTGCCATTTCCGGCGAAAGCACGGTGATCATGGCATTACGGTTGATATTATCATAACCAATGGCGCGGGTCTGTAAAATTAAATGCGGGTCGATCAGCTGAGGGCCCCCGTCCTTGACGCCATAAACTTCCACATGACCGAAATTGTCCCCGATGTTATAGAACATGATCCACCCCGCCGGGGGGAACAAAAACTTCATCTTGGGCAATTCATGCCTGAATATCGGCTGTAAATAATAATAACAGGTCGATTCATAATAGAAGACAAAGAGCCATACGATGACAAAAATTGAAATCAATCTGTTACGAAGCGGGATTTTCATTTTTCTGAGAATACGTCGGCCGTAAAAACGTAAAGGGCCGTATTCGGGTCCTTCCAGGCATCCGCAGGCAGGCCTGCTTTTTGAGCGCAGAGCTCGGATAAGAATTCTTCCTTGTTCCATCCGGTCTCATCCGCCACCTGCGGCAGAAAAACCCCCTGGCGAAAACCTTGGGAGACGATCACGCCGTGCTTGTGCAATTGGATCTCCGAGGCATCTTTAACGCGCCGCGGCTTGGAGAGCACGGAAACCTCAACATCGATGTCTTTTAATTCCTGCGCAGTGACCGGAGTAAACCGCGGGTCCTGGGAGGAAGCGGCCACGGCCATATCCCGAACGGTCTCATATAAAGGCTGCTGGCCGATGATATTGCCGATGCAGCCGCGCAAAGCCCCTGCTTTGCGGATGGTAACAAAGGCCCCTTCAACTTCATTGAGCCTTGGGTCCTTAGTGGTCACCTGAGGCGCCTTGCCTGTCCGTACAAAACTTGCGATGCTATTGCGGGCGATCATTAAAAGCTCTTTTTTCTCGGTAACACTTAAGGACTTAACCTGTTCATCCGGAGGGGCATCCCTGCCCAAAAGATCATCATAGAAAATAACCGATGAATATCCCACCACTTTGGTTTTGTCGCCGGAGGTGTCCCCGGAATTCGCATGCTTCAGCACTTCTACATGTTTGATGCCCCGCAAGCGGGCATACATCAAGGCCGTGGTCATGGGTACGAATCCGCACATCTCCATTTTGCGGCTCATATTGCCTTCAAAAAATCCCTGGGGGTCAATGTCCTGGATAGCTTTCAGGGTCAGGGCATCCATCTGGTTGGCTGTATCGTAGGTATAATAATGCGACATGTCTGAAGAGATCAGGATCAAAACATCCTTGCGCTGGCCTATCAATTTATCCAACGCAACGGCCAGGTCTTTGCAGACTTGGGGATCAGGTTCCCCCATGAGAATGGGAACTATACGTATGTTGCTGAAGGTTTTTTGGAGAAAAGGCAATTCCACCTCAAGGGAGTGTTCCCTATCAAAAACCTGAGGCAAAAAGTGGAACTCGGAGGTGTTTTCTTTCAATAAAGCGGCGGCAAAATCCTCATCCACCGCAACAAGACCCAACGGCGTTTTAAAACCGCCACGGGGCCAGACAGAGATCCCTGCGAAGGGGAAAAAATGGCTTGGGCCGATGACCACGATGGTTTTGTAATGATTGCCGGCAATGGCCTTGTAAGTAAAGGCCGCCACCGGCCCGGAATAAGGATAGCCGGCATGGGGCGCAAGGGCGATCTGAACCTGCCGGTCGGCAGGCACGGACACCGCGGAAGCTTCAAGATCATCGATCATCGTGGAAAGTTCCCGGGGATCATCCGGGTAAAAACCACCGGCCACATTGGGTTGTTTGATCATATCTTCCCCCCAACTTAATGCAGAAAAAGCCATGAATACCGTCAATAAAATAAAGGTCCGTCTCATGCTTTATCGAAATAATCATCCAGACTGAATTTTTTAAGCTCTTTGTGCCTGCGCAACAATGCCAGGGTGAGCCCCAAACTAATGCTGTCCAAGACGATGATCATCTGCGGTTTAAAATGGACCCACTCGCCAAAGCAACCGCAATTTTCAAGGGGAAGACCCCTTATTAAGGCCTGCCCCACCACCACCACGAAAACACCGAATAACACCGCCGCCGCTCTTAAACTCCAGGGCATCCAAAAGCCCAAAAGAACAAAAACCCCGATAATCAGTTCTGCCCATGGAAAGAACTGCGCCACCAACAACTCGGCCCACGAAGGCAACAACTGATAAGCCTGGATAACGTACATGAAATTCTGGTAAGGGCCCAACAGTTTTCCCAAGCCTGAGACCAGGAAAATGCTGCCGATGACAACGCAAAGGGCAATGTA
>CAZFON010000220.1:0-3639 GCA_964520185.1 uncultured Planctomycetales bacterium
CAAGCATCAGGTGGTCAACCGCAGCGTTAAGTCTTTTTATATGTGCATCGGCATCGTGATGTTTATCGTGATGGGCGTGGATATTTTAAATGATTTCCAGACCATTTTATTTGGTTATCCGACCACCCAATCGTTGGGCAATTATATGACCCGGCAGTTGATCGAGAACGTCATCGGCCCGTTTTTTATAGCAGTGGCCTTTGTGATGCCTGCCCTGGCAGGGGAATCCTTGCGTTTCGAGATCTCTCCTGAGAAGAAGAGCAGGGGCTTTTTAAGCGCGCTTTTGTCCTCTTTCCGTTCGGCAGCCATAGCCCGCCAGATCTTTGTCGGATACCTGGCAGCGGCGATTATTTTAGGGGCCCAGGCCTTTATTTTTGATCTGGGTTTTAAATATTGCGGGGTTTGGGACGAGCTGACATGGCTGACCCAGGCCTCGACAGCGTACTTGCCTGCCTTTACAGCCCTGGTCATCGGCTTCCAAGCTTCTTTTTCCGAAGAGTCCATGTTCCGTTTGTTTGCCATTAATTTCTTCAAGAAATACGGCGTTCCCACGATGCTGGCTGTTTTCTTAAGTGCCGCGATATGGGGTTTCGGCCATACGGGGTATGATATTTATCCCATGTGGTTTCGAGGCATAGAGGTCACGTGCATCGGCATCATCATGGGTATTTTTTACCTGCGGTTTGGTTTCATGTGCGTCATTGTGGCGCATTTTTTGATCGATGCGTTTTTGTCCAGTCTGCCTTATTTATTGAACCAGCATTTGACCGTTGATTTCTATACATCCTTGGGCGTCGTCTGTCTTCCTTTAATAGGGGGGTTCGTAGCCTTGATCTTTGATAGGGGTGCCCAGGAGAGGCCGTTAAGCGTGCGTTTCAATGCCCAACAGCAGTTTAATTTCAATTTATTGCAGGAGCTCTGCCGGCACAAGAAACACGAAGAACTGGTTGTCCTGAAAAATGACCTCCAGCGCTTTGGCTGGGATGCGGCGATCATCCAACGCGCCTTTGACGAGCAGGGTCAGGGTACGTAGTTCTGCTTATTGGATAAGGCGTTGCTATTGTTTTATACTTGTACTATCATAAGTCTCAATACAGGAGAGACATTTACCGATGAACAGGATTCTTAAATTATTGATCGCATCAGCGCTGACCGTATCAATGTGTATTGCGACGGTCCTTTGCTGCTGCATTGCGCCGGAGGTGATGGCGCATTTCCATAAAAAAGTCACATGCGGCCATTGTGCGGATGAGAGATCCCATAGTAATCCTGCTAATCCGGCAGGGGCCTGCCAACAGCAATTGAGCAGCACTGATTTCTTGCAGGATCAGATCTCTTTTTCGCCTGCTGTTTCAGGCCATCATGTTGTCATAGCTGATTTTTTGGTTAATCACCGTGTATCTTTAACATCTTTCTTGTTGTCAGCCCATCCGCCTGGAGGCCCTCCTCTGGGCAGTCTTGCTCCTCTTTATCTTAGGACCTTCAATCTCCGTATTTAATTTCCTCTAACAACAGTCATTTCCTTTTGTGCGTCTGCAAAAAGGACTTTTTATTTTGTTGTTTAATGAGAGGGAATTGCTATGAAAACCAAATATATTATCTTGATCATTGTTATCGTTGCTGTAGGCCTGCTCATCAGTCCCATTCTTTGGTCGCGGTATTCCGTTAAACAGGTTTCAGCCGGTCAGGCGCAACAGGATTTCTGGTATTGCTCCATGCATCCATGGATCAAAAGTGATAAACCAGGGGTGTGCCCTATTTGTGGTATGGCCCTTGTCCATGGGCATGCGCACCAGCAGCAAAACGAGGGAACCAAGCCCGCTGCGGGAACCCCGGATTATGTGCCTATTGAAATATCCCAACAAAAACAGCAATTGGTGGGGGTCAAAACATTGGTCTTATCTAAGGAGAAAATGCTAAAAACCATCAGGGCCGCCGGAGAATATGAAGGGGAAGTTTATGCCCAGGTTTTTGAAGATGATCTTCGGTTTATCAAGGTTGGCCAGAAAGCCATTGTAGAAATACCGGCCTATCACCAAAAGTATGATGTGCATGTTGTCAGCATCCATCCGTCTGTTGATGAAGCCACCAGGACAGCACGTGTGCATTTGTGGTTTCCTGCCGTCAATCGATTGGGAGACCTCAACCCCAACCAGAAAAAGTTCAAATCAAACATGTTCGTCAATGTCGAATTCTCCGTGGATCTGGGAGAGGGGCTTGTCGTTCCTCGTCAGGCAGTCATGGATACGGGGTTGCGCAAGATCGTTTTTGTGCAAAATGCTAAAGATGACTTTGAGCCTCGTGAAATTGAAACCGGCATAGAGACGGACGACGGATATGAGGTCAAGTCAGGATTAAAAGAAGGGGAGAGCATCGTGATCAGCGGTAATTTCCTTCTGGATTCCGAAAGCCGGATCCAGGCCAGTTTGCAAGGAGGGAGCCATGGATCATAAAGAAGGATGGATAGAAAAGCTGATCGGTTTTTCCGCTCAAAATAAATTCTTAATACTTCTATGCGTGGCTTTTTCCCTGATCGCTGCCGTCTGGTCTATCCAGAACATCCCTTTGGATGCCATTCCGGACCTTTCCGATTCCCAGGTGATCATCTATTCACGCTGGGACCGCAGCCCGGATATCATTGAAGACCAGGTCACGTATCCGATCGTTTCTTCGCTTTTAGGTGTGCCTGGCGTTAAAGCTATCCGCGGATTCTCGGATTTCGGGTTTTCCTATGTCTATGTCATCTTCAATGACGGCGTGGACATGTATTGGGCCCGCAGCCGGGTCTTGGAATATTTAAGCAAGATCATCCCGCGCCTGCCTGAAGGTGTTAAAACAGAATTAGGCCCTGACGCCACAGGTGTCGGCTGGGTCTATCAGTACGTGCTTGTTGATAAAAGCGGCAAGCATGATCTGCAACAACTGCGCAGCTATCAGGACTGGTACTTGCGTTATCACCTTCAAAGCGTGCCTGGTGTGTCTGAAGTGGCATCCTTGGGCGGCTTTGTAAAGCAATATCAGATCACGGCAGATCCCAATAAATTATTGGTCCATAAAATCCCCATCACCCAGCTTGTTGACGCTGTCAAAAACACCAATGAGGAATCCGGCGGCGGGCTTCTGGACCTTAGCGGCGCGGAATACATGGTGCGGGGCCATGGGTATGTAAAAGGGATCAAAGACCTTGAGAATACCGTGGTCACTGCTGATCAGAACGGTACGCCGGTCCTTATCAAGAATGTGGCCCATGTCGGTGTTGGCCCTGAATTACGGCGGGGGCTTTCTGACCTGGATGGCCAGGGTGATGTGGTAGGCGGTACCGTGGTCATGCGTTTCGGCGAGAATGCCTTGAATGTCATCAATCGGGTAAAACAAAAGTTAAAAGAGATCAAAAGCTCCTTGCCCGATGGTGTTGAGATCAAGGTGACCTACGACCGTTCGGAATTGATCTTAAGGGCCATTGAGAACTTAAGGCACCAGCTGACTGAAGAAATGATCATTGTCAGCCTTGTGATCCTGTTTTTTCTTTGGCATTTCCCATCGGCTTTTATCCCGATCATCACCATTCCGGTGGCCGTCATCCTGGCCTTTATTCCCCTGATGGGCATGCATTTGACGTCGAACATCATGTCCCTGGCC
>CAZFON010000221.1:0-3632 GCA_964520185.1 uncultured Planctomycetales bacterium
CTATATGCGAAATTATTTTTCTCAAAATAATCAGCATCCTGCAAGGTTGTTGAAGAACAAGCGCCCATATGCAGGATAGCCTGAACATCAAAATCAAATAGGTCGCGTTTAAGCAGCTTTAAATATTCAGCCTTATCATAGTAACGCTGATAACGCTTGCCGGCCAAATTTAATTTCTTAGGGTCGTTATCGCCTATCAGATGATCCACCAGGATCAGATCATGGCGTCCGCGAGCATTTAATTCAGCCACCAGGCAGGAGCCGATGAATCCCGCCGCACCTGTCACCACTATCACAAAACCACCTGCCCTATTCTAGATTGTAATGCTATCTCAATTTTAACTCTAATGCGAACCGATAAAATGTGCAATGGATACCCCAAGTTGATAAGCCACAGCCTTAGGATCCTGGGTTTTAAAATCGATCTTACTGGAATGTTGGAATAAAAAGACCCTATCCCCGGTTTCGCGGATCCATATCTCGCCATCGACGGAAAGACGGGAGAAACGCCCTTTATGCGTAAAATCATTGATATGCCCTTCCAGCAGGAAATCTGCATTGCCTTGATCATTGGCAAGAAGCGTAAAATGTGAGCTCTCTTGAGGGAGGGTGTCCCTGATGCCTTTGATCAACATCGCGGAGATCAGATCAGTCTCTTCGTCAGCTGCCGCACCCACCCCTGCCCTAAACGAGCCTAAAAATAAAGTCCCGCCTTTTTGGAACAGTGTTTGATCCGCCACCCCACCTGTAATGTCCGGGGCGCCGCTTGACATGGTCGACACAACTACTTTTTTAGACGGAAAACAGCCGCAAATTAAAAGAATCAAAAACAAAAGAGGGAATTTTTTAAGCACGACAGGAATCTTAACACAGGCGGGCGTGAGGCTCAAGAAGTTTTGAAAATTTACCTCTGCAAGGCATGCATGGCGGGAAGGTCGATCGTATCTGTCGGCCTGTACAGATAATACCCTTGTCCTGCATCCACTCCAAGTTCAACTAGGGTCTCAAAATCTTCCTTGGTTTCAATGCCTTCAGCCACACAAATAACATTGTTCTCCCTGCAAAAAGCAACGAATAGCTTAACGATGCTCCTTTTATAGGTGTCATTACCTACCCCTATGATGATATGTTTGTCCAATTTGATCGCATTCGGCCGTAATTCTATGATAGCTTCCAGGCTGGAATAACCCGCTCCCAGGTCATCCACCGCGATTTGAAACCCGTCATAACGGTATTCCCGCAATCTCTCATAAAAAACATCGAAAGAAACCACCGCTGATCTTTCGGTGATTTCCAAAAAAATCTCTTTGCTGGAGATGCCGAAACCTGAAAACATCTCCTTGACCTTCTTGAACCTCTCACTTTCTACCAAATAGGGATCGCAATTCAAAAAAAGCTTCTGTCGTCCGTCAAAAGTCTCGGAAGCGATCTTCAGGGCTTTTTGCCAGCCGATCATTTCAACTTCGTAATAGAACCCATATTTCAAGGCGATCTTAAAAAAGATCTCGGGATTGACCAGGGAAGTCGCGGATTGTGGTCGGCTCAACATTTCAAGGCCATAAAGACGCATGGGACTTAAAAAATAGATAGGCTGAAAATGGACAGCTATGGATTCTTCATCGACGATACGTTTTAATTCGCAAAGGGTCTCTTGATGATGAAGGATATCTTCATGTATCTCTGTATGGTGACGCCTTAAAACATTCTCCATACGCACAAAGAGCTCTTGAGGTTCAAATGGTTTGGTCAAATAATCATCCGCCCCTAAATACAAACCCTCAACTCTTTCAGATCTATTCTGCTTGCCGCTGATGATAATAATAGGTATGTTTTTGGTCTGAATATTTGCTTTAAGTTGTTGGCAGATATCCATACCTTCGCAATCCGGAAGGGCCATGTCAAGCAAGATCAAATCAACGTTGGATGGGGCCATATCCAAAGCCTGCCTGCCATTGACCGCAACCTCGACCTTGTATCCGTGCGAGGCCAATAGAATGCCCAAAATCTGGGATATGCCCGATTCATCCACAATAAGAATGGTTTTATGATGCGCTACTTCCAAGAAACACCTCCACCCAAGGAAATCCAACTTAAGTATATATCAAAATTTAAAGCCATTAAAAGGTTAATCCCCTGTGGCATTAAAAATATTCAGTATTCATTATTATTGTAACTATAGGGGAACAAATAGATTACAAAGAAGTGGCTAAAATTGAAGAAAAGGCTTTCTTAAACACAGAGGTTTATGAACGCAGATATTCGGAATATTGAAAACAGATGCCATCCTCTTCCTGCTCCTCCGAGGCGCTGATAAGAAGAAAGGACCTGCTGATAGGCGGGAAAAAGACATCGCAATCATGTTTGCCCTTAATATGGGTCACCCATATTTTTTGGCATAACGGATGATTAATAACCTCAGCATAAACTTGCGCACCACCGATGACAAAAACATTATCTATTTCATGCACATCAAGTTTATTCAAGGCAATATCAAAGCTAGAAGTAAAAACGACTTCGCGGGGCAGATCCGAAGGCGTTTTTCTAGTCAGGATAACGTTTAAACGTCCAGGTAAAGGCCTGGCTTTTTCAGGCAGTGATTCCCAGGTTTTCCGGCCCATGATCACGGCGTTCTTTTTAGACGGGTCAGCGACACTCATCGTCACTTGCTTGAAATGTTTTAGGTCCGAAGACAGACGCCACGGCAACTGCCCGTTTTTACCGATCCCGTATTCGGAATCAAAGGCCACGATGATGGAAAAGGATTTCATAATAAAACCTTATACCGCGATAGGGAACTTGATGAAAGCGGCCGGTTGATAGCCGATCAATTTAAAATCTTCAAATTTGTATTCAAGGACATTTTTCTTAAGGCATTCGAGCTGGGGAAGCCTCGAGGGAATGCGTTCCAACTGCATTTTAAGCCCGTCTATATGATTAAGATAAATATGGGCATCTCCCAGCGTATGCACAAAAATACCCGGCATCAAACCGCATTCCCTGGCAAACATCGTCATCAACAGGGCATAGCTGGCGATATTGAAAGGCACTCCCAGGGCAACATCCGCCGAACGCTGATAAAGCTGGCAATCCAACCTGCCATTAACAACGTAAAATTGAATAAAGGTATGACAAGGCGGCAAGGCCATTTTATCGATATCAGCCACGTTCCAGGCGCTGATAATGATCCTGCGGGAATCCGGGTTGGTCTTGATCAAATGAAGGGCATTTTGGATTTGATCAATATGATCTTTGTGGTAAGCGTTTTTATCTTGGTCCCACCCGAATTTCTCCCATTTGCGCCATTGATATCCGTAAACCGGCCCCAACTCACCATCGGCCGAAGCCCAGGCATTCCAAATGGGCGTATGCTGCTTTAAATCATCGTTAATGTTGGTGGCCCCCTTTAAGAACCATAGCAATTCATAAACTACGGCGTCAAACAGGACCTTCTTAGTCGTCAAAAGCGGAAAACCGTCGCGCAGATCGTACTTGCATTGATAACCAAAAACAGAGATCGTGCCTGTGCCGGTACGGTCTTTTTTTTCTTCGCCATGATCTAATATATGACTGACTAGATCTAAATACTGCTTCATGGTTTTGTCCACATCTTGGATTTGTATTCCTGCACCATG